>WQWK01000028.1 GCA_009785395.1 Conexibacteraceae bacterium | reverse complement strand
GACGGCGATCGGCGTCGTCGCCCCACAGGATGCCGGCATGGCATCGGGCATCAACACGACCTTCCGGCAGATCGGGATCGCCACCGCGGTCGCGGCGCTGGGCTCGATCTTCGCCCACGGCCTCGCGCACGCGACCGGCGCCACCATCCACAGCGACTACGCCTCGACGCTCAACGAGCTGCTGCTGATCGGCGCCTGCATCGCGCTCGTCGCCGGCGTGTTGTCGATCCCGCTGATCCGCCAGCGCGACTTCGTCCACCACGGCGCACCCGCGCAGGCTCCGCAGCCGGGGCCGGAGCCGGCGGCCGGCTGAGGGGTGTGGACGGGTGGCTGGCCAAGCGGGGCCAGCCACCCGAGAGCAAGCTAGGTCAGCGCGGCCTCAGCGCTGCTCGATCGGCACGTAGTCGATCCCGCGCCCGCCGGTGTAGATCTGGCGGGGACGCGCGATCTTCTGCTCGGGGTCGTCGATCATCTCGAGCCACTGGGCGATCCAGCCGCTCGTGCGGCCAATCGCAAACAGCACCGGGAACATCTCGACCGGCATGCCGAGGGCCTCGTAGATGAGGCCCGAGTAGAAGTCGACGTTCGGGTAGAGCTTGCGCGAGACGAAGTAGTCGTCCTCGAGCGCGATCTTCTCGAGCTCGGTGGCGATGTTCAGCAGCGGGTTCTTGCCCGTCACCTCGAAGACCTCTTCGACGGCCTGCTTGATGATCTTCGCCCGCGGGTCGAAGTTCTTGTAGACGCGGTGGCCGAAGCCCATCAGGCGCTCGTTGCCGGCCTTCACGCCCTCGATGAAGCCGGGGATGTTCTCCGGGCCGCCGATCCGGCGCAGCATCCGCAGCACCGCCTCGTTGGCGCCGCCGTGCAGCGGCCCGTAGAGCGCGGCGATCCCGGCGGCGGTCGCCGAGTAGGGGTCGACCTGGGAGGAGCCAACGCCGCGGACGGCGCTGGTCGAGCAGTTCTGCTCGTGGTCCGCGTGCAGGATGAACAGCACGTCCAGCGCGTGCTCGAGACGGGGATCGGGCTGGTACTTCAGCTCCGCGATCTTGTAGACCATCGAGAGGAAGTTCCCGGCGTAGCTCAGATCGTTGTCCGGGTACACGTAGGGCATGCCCTTGTTGTGGCGGTAGGAGAAGGCGGCGAGCGTCGGCATCTTCGCGATCAGGCGCACCACCTGCATCATGCGCAGCTCGTGGTCCTTGATCTGGCTGGCCTCCGGGTAGAAGGTCGAGAGCGCCCCGACCGACGCCATCAGCATCCCCATCGGGTGGGCGTCGTAGCGGAAGCCCTGCATGAACTCCTTGATGTTCTCGTGCACGAACGTGTGCGTCGTGACCAGGTGAGTCCACTCGTCGAGCTCGGCCTGCTGCGGCAGGTGGCCGTGGATCAGCAGGTAGGCGACCTCCAGGTAGCTCGACTTCTCGGCGAGCTGCTCGATCGGGTAGCCGCGGTACTCGAGGATGCCCTTGTCGCCGTCGATGTAGGTGACCGAGGAGCGACACGACGCCGTGTTCATGTACGCCGGGTCATAGGTCATGATCCCGAAGTCCTCTTCGTCCACCTTGATCTTGCGCAGCTCGGTGGCGCGCACGGTGCCGTCCTCGATCGGGACGTCGTAGGTCTTGCCGGTGCGGTTGTCGACGATCGTGAGCGTGTCCGAACCGGATACGCCGGCGTCGCCGCCCTGCGGCTGCGCGGTCTCAGTGGTCATGGCGTTCCTCTCAAGCTCATCATGTTCTGGTCTCTGCCAAGCACACCACCCTCTTCGCGGAGGTTACTCGGCTTGCACTTCCGGGCTCATGTCCGCTCGGTGCCCGCCGGCGCTGCCCCGTCGGCTTCGGCCGGCCCGCCTTCGTAACGGCTCTCGGTGGCGGCCCGCTGGCCCTGGTAGTGGCTACCCAGGCCGGGGCTCCCGTAGGGCTGCTGCGCGGGCCGGTCCAGGGTCATGAACGACAGCTGCGCGATCGGCAGGTCGGGGTAGAGCCGGATCGGCAGGCGCGTGAGGTTGTTGAGCTCGAGCGTCAGCGTGCCCTGGAAGCCCGGGTCGCAGAAGCCGGCCGTGGCGTGCACGATCAGCCCCAGCCGGCCGAGGCTCGACTTGCCCTCGATCCGCGCGACGATGTCATCGGGGATCCGCACCCACTCGAGCGTCCGTCCGAGGCAGAACTCGCCGGGGTGGATCACGAACGGCTCGCCCGGCGCCACCACGACCTCCTCGGTCAGGTTCCCGGGCGGGTCGCGCAGATCGATCGCCGTCATGCGGTAGTTGTGGAAGACCCGGAACGAGTCACCGAGCCGCAGGTCGATGCTGGCCGGCTGCACCATCTTCGGATCCCACGGCTCGACGCCGATGCGGCCCTCCTCGACGAGGCGCAGGATCGTGCCGTCGGAGAGGACTGATGCCGGCGTCGAATTCATCGGAGGCCGCAGTTTGTCAGCAGATGCTCGCGGGCGCGTACACGACACCGTTCCGAACTCGCACTAAAGTCTCGCTGCCACCGCGTTTTGCGGGGGCCTCGCCGGCGAGTTTGCGGCGGAACCGTCTACAAATCACCAAACGCATGACTGCAGTAACTGAACCGCCGCAGGTACGGGACCGGATGGCCCTGTTCCAGGGCGGCCGAATCTATATCTGGCTGGGGATCGTGTCCGTGGCGCTCGCGGCGTTCTCGCTCACGTATCCGTCGACCCCGAGCTATGACCCTTGGTCGTGGCTGATCTGGGGCCGCGAGCTCTTCCACGGGCAGCTCATCCTCGCGGGCGGCTCGAGCTGGAAGCCGTTGCCGGTGATCTTCACGACCGCGGCGGCGGCGTTCGGCTCCGCGCAGCCGGACCTGTGGCTGCTGGTGGCACGAACCGGGGCGGTGCTGACGGTGCTGATGGCGACGAAGCTGGCATTGCGCATCACCTGGCACTGGTGTCTGCACGGGCGCGAGGACAACTGGTTCGCCGGGCTCGACCGGTTCGGCAAGGCCGCCGCGATCGCGCCCGCCCTGCTGGCAGCCGCGATCGCGCTGGCCGGGACCACCTTCACCCCCACCTACCCCGGCAACATGCTGCTCGGCTACTCCGAGGGCCTGATGGTCGCGGCCACGCTGATCGCGGCCGAGCGGGCCTGGGACGGCCACCACCGCCAAGCGTTCGCGCTGGGGATCATCCCGGCGCTCGACCGGCCCGAGTTCTGGCCGATCTGGGGGCTCTATGGCCTCTGGCTGATCTGGAAGCACCCCGAAACCCGGGCCCTGGTGGTCGGCATGGTGGTGCTGATGCTGGCGCTCTGGGTGGTTCCGCAGAGGCTCGGCGGCCTCACGGTCATGGGGCTCTTCACGCACCCGCAGAAGAACCACGCGCACACCAGCGCCGTGTACAGCTCGTTCCCGTTCTGGACCGAGCTCCGGACCAAGGTCGGACCGCTCACGCCTCAGCGCGTCGAGCTCGTTTCCCTGGTCCTGATCGCCGCGACCGCGGTGGCGGTGCTCCGCGCGAAGCGCGCTCTCGGCAGTTGGACGGAGGCGGTGCGCAGCCACGGCCCCGCCGTGGCGGCCGCCTTCGCCGGCGCGGTCGGGTTCGGCTGGTGGCTCGGGATCGCGCTCGAGACTCAGGACGGTTTCGCCGGCAACCCGCGTTACGCGATCCTCGGCTCGGTGCTGATCTACGTCAGCGGTGCGGCTGGATACGGGTGGGCCGCCATGGCCCTGGCGCGGCTCGCCGGCGCCGCGTCCAGGCGTCTGCGGGGCCTGGGACGCGTGGCGCGCCCGGGCTGGAAATGGCGTGCGGTGGGCGCCGTCGTGATCATCGCAGCGGTGTTCACCTTTGTGCCGCGGTTGTGGTACGGCAACAGCAACGTGTACTACCAGTTCCCGACGTTTCACTCAGTCCGCACGGCGATGAGATACGAGGCGCATGTGCGCGAGGACGTCGCGTCACTGATCCGGCGCGGGGGCGGCTCGGGCAGGGTCATGCGCTGCGGCGGCAACCCGGGCCCGGTTCACCACTACGGCAGCGTGATGGCCAACAACCTGCATCTGACGATGGTCGCCTGGTACATGAAGGTCCCGATCCCCTGGATCCAGGCTCAGCCGAAGACGTACGACGCCCACGAGCGCGGGCCCAACGTCGTCTTCCAGAGCGCGGTCACGCCCGGCGCGCCGATGGTCCCCTCGCCTGCGCAGATCAGCGCCTGGGAGCGGGCAGGCTCGCACTACAAGGTCTTCACCGGGACGGTGGCGAAGATGTACCTGGACTGCTCGGCGTGGAGTGCGACGTGACCGGGGCCCCGGAGGCCGGCGTGACCGGAACCCGACTCCCCGCTGGCCCCGCCGTCAATCCCCGCTGAGCGAATGCAAAGGTTGATCGATTACCCTGGCTCGTCTATGACCCGCGTAAAGGTCGCGGTTGTCTGTGGGCTGATGGCGCTGCTGGTGAGCGCCTGTGGCATCCAGGCCAAGCCCCAAGCAGGCGCCAGCAGTGAGACTTTCAGAGCTTCACCCGGTAACCACTCGCTGGTTGACGATCCCCGGATCCCGCAGGAGAAGTGCCTGCGCTCCGACAAGATCCCATTCCACGAGTACTTCGCCGAGGGCGGCCAGCGCCTGCCCGCGATCCAGGTCGGTTCGCTCCCGGAGGGCCCGACCATGGTCTTCTACGCGACGGCGGGCATCGCACAGGGCCTGCAGATCCAAGGCAAGGAGACGGCCGCCGAGGTGATCGGCAGCCTGCTGGTCTACCCGAACCAGGCCCGCAACAAGGTGCTGACAAAGGTCGAGGACTGTGCGGCAATCGGAGTCGCGGGCTGAGGTCCCTGCATATGGCCACCACAACCACCACCGACACGACACTCACTCAGGAGCCGCAGGAGCAGAAGGGCTCGGCTTTCATCCGCGAGTTCGAGTTCCCGCTGCCCAGCTTCATCAAGAACCTGCCGGATTGGGCGCGCGTCGCGCTGATCCTCTTCATCCTCGCCGTCGTCTCGCTGTACTTCCGCACGCGCGTCGTCGGCCAGCAGTTCTGGATGGACGAGGCGATCACCGTCGGGATCTCCTCCCACCACCTCGCGGCGATCCCCGGCATCCTGCGCCAAGACGGCTCGCCGCCGCTGTTCTATTTCCTGCTGCACTTCTGGATGCAGATGGTCGGCAACGGCGAGGCCGCGACGCACTGGCTGTCTGAGATCTTCGCGCTGCTGACGATCCCCGTCGGCTATTGGGGCGGGCTCAAGATCGCCGGCAAGCGCGCAGGCCTGATGACCGCGACGCTGATGGCGACCAGCGCCTTCCTCGACTTCTACGCCCAAGAGACGCGCATGTACGCGTTCATGACGCTGCTCGGCCTGTTCGGCACGATCGGCTTCATCCGCGGGTTCGTGTTACGCGAGCGGCGCTTCGTGATCCTCTTCTCGCTGTCCCAGGCGGCGATGCTCTACACCCACGACTGGGCCCTCTTCTTCGGCCTCGGGTCAGCGGTCTCGCTGATCATCCTCTACTACATCGGCGGCGACGAGATCCGCGAGAACCTGATCCGCGACGCAGTGTTCGCCTACGTCGGCGCCGCGATCCTGTTCGCCCCGTGGGTCCCGACATCCCTGTTCCAGTCGACGCACACAGCTGCGCCATGGAACGTCGCGCCGCGGTTCGGCGCCCCGCAGCAGATCGAACAGAGCGTGTATGGAGGTTCCGCCGTCGCTGCGATCCTGGTGTTGGGCCTGGCCCTCGGCTATGCCGGTCTGTTCGCGAAGGCGGAGCGCGCGAGCACGGCGGCCAAGATCGCCCTGATGCTCTTCACGCTCGTCTTCTTCACGCTGATGTGGGGCTGGATCGCATCGCAGATCACACCCGCCTGGAACCCGCGGTACTTCGCGCCGATTATCGGGACGATCCTGCTGTTCACCGCCATCGGGATGTCCCGTGCCGGCGTCGCCGGGGCGGTCGCGCTGGGCGTCGCGCTGATCTTCCTCCTGCGTCCGAACGTCTACGCGCCCGAGCACAAGAGCAACATGCAGGACATCGGCGGAGAGATGCGCTCGCTGGTGCACAAGGACGACCTGGTGATCGTCGGTCAGCCGGAGCAGACGGCCCTCGCCTACTACTACTTACCTGGCGGGCTCCAATACGCGAACACGATCGGCCCGGTCAAGAACCCATCGTGGATGAACTGGATCAACGCGATGCCGCGCTACCGCGCCGCCACGCCGTCGAAGGTCCTGCCCCCGATGTTGAATAAGCTCAAGCCCGGCCAGCAGGTGCTCTACATCCGGCCGCTGACCGAGGGCGTGCTCGGCTGGAAGGCGCCCTGGACTCGTGAGATCCGCCGCCGCTCAGCACAGTGGGGCGCGATCCTCGGCGCGGACAAGCAACTCCAGGTGGTCGCGACGGCCCCGCACAACTACCGTGGCGCCTGCTGCGTCGCCAACTCCGCCATTCTCTACGTCAAGAAGTAGGTTCGATACGTGACTGACTCTCTGGCCACCGCGCCCGCTCCCGCCACGGCGCCCGCGCCCGCATCGGCGCACGGTGCCGACATAACCCCGGACAAGCCCGTCGTCGTTCTCGGCGGCGGCCCAGCGGGCCTGACGGCCGCCTATCAGCTGGCCAAGCAGGGCAAGCCGGTGATCGTGCTCGAGTCCACTGACATGCTCGGCGGGATCGCCCGCACCGAGGTGCGCGACGGCTACCGCTTCGACCTCGGCGGCCACCGCTTCTTCACGAAGGTCAAGGAGGTCGACGACCTCTGGCACGAGATCATGAAGGAGGAGTTCCTCAAGCGCCCGCGCCAGAGCCGCATCTACTGGAACGACAAGTTCCTCGAGTACCCGCTCGAGGGCATGGACGTGATCAAGAAGCTCGGCCTCTGGGAGCTGTCGCTCTGCATGGGCTCCTACCTGTGGGCGCAGGTCAAGCCCAAGGGCCGCGAGGACACCTTCGAGGAGTGGGTCTCCAACCGCTTCGGCAAGCGCCTCTACAACCACTTCTTCAAGACCTATACGGAGAAGCTCTGGGGCGTCCCCACCAACGAGATTCGCGCCGAGTGGGCGGCCCAGCGCATCAAGGGCCTGTCCTTCTTCAGCGCCGCCAAGGCCGCCTTCTTCGGCAACAAGGGCAACAAGATCAAGTCGCTGATCTCCGAGTTCAACTACCCCCGCTTCGGCCCGGGCCAGATGTGGGAGCAGATGGCGGCCGACATCACCGACCGCGGCGGCGAGATCCGCCTCAACTCCCCGGTCACCAAGCTCGTCACCGACGAGGCCGGCCAGGTGGTGCAGGTGATCGCCGGCAGCGAGACGCTGACCCCCTCCTACGTGATCTCGTCGCTGCCGCTGCGCACGACCGTCGGCATCGCCTCGCCCGAGGCCCCGGCCGAGGTGCGCGACGCCGCCTACGGCCTGCGCTACCGCGAGTTCCTCACCGTCCTCCTCGTGATCAAGGACGAGGACCTGTTCCCCGACAACTGGATCTACATCCACCAGCCGGGCGTGACCGTCCTGCGCATCCAGAACTTCAAGTCCTGGAGCCCGTACATGGTTCCCGAGGGTTCGACCGACGCCGCGGTCGGCATGGAGTACTTCTGCTTCGAGGGCGACGAGCTCTGGAACATGGACGACGAGCGGCTCATCAAGATGGCCGGCCAGGAGATCGAGAAGCTCCACCTGGCGAAGGCCGCGAACGTCAAGTTCGGTTTCGTCGCCCGCGTCCACAAGGCCTACCCGATCTACGACGAGAAGTACGCCGAGCGCGTCGCCACGATCCGCAACTGGCTGGAGTCCGACATGACGAACCTCACCCAGGTCGGCCGCAACGGCCTGCATCGCTACAACAACTCGGATCACTCGATGCTCACCTCGATGCGCGCCGTCGACAACATCCTGCTCGGCACGCACCACGACATCTGGTCTGTGAACGTCGAGAGCGTGTATCACGAGGAGATTCATGACAATGAGAACCCCTACGCGAACGACCCTGAGCCGCCCGCGATGAACCAGCCGCTGGCCTCGGAGCACTGACACATAGATGCGCCGCCTCCTCACACTCTGCGTTCTGATCTGCTCGCTGGCCTGCGGTTGCGCCGCCGGGCTTGCGGCTCCGGCGGCGCTTGCGGCCGGTGGTGGCAGCTCGACCACCGCCTCGTCGTCTTCCGGGGCGAGCTCGGCGTCCTCCGGGGCGAGCTCGTCGTCCTCCGGGGCGAGCTCGGCGGCACCCCAGCCGAGCTTCAACCTCTCCAACGCGCAGCAGCAGCAGACCCCCGCCACGACGTCAGCGCCGCCGGTGGTCAACGTGCCCAGCAGCTCCAGCACCAGCACGGCATCGTCGGGCGGCGGCATCTCCGGCTTCGACGCGGTGCTGATCGCCGTGGTCGCGGTCGTGCTGCTGAGCGGAGTGTGCTTCTGGATGTGGTTCGACTCGCGCCGGCACGCCGCCGCGATCGGCCACCACGCATCTGATGACCTCGTCTACGGCGCCCGTGCCCACGCAGGCTCCAAGGCGCCCCAGAAGTCGCGCAAGCTGAAGCCGGCCGAGCGCAAGCGTCGCAAGCGCGGCCGCGCCCGCTGAAGGTCTGCGCAGGGCCGTCTCGGGGCGGTCAGGAGAGGGTCAGCTCGGAGCTGACGACGACTTCTGCGGCGTCTGTCGAGTCGCGGGTGAGCGGGGACAGGCGCACGGGGCGTTCGGTCGCGTCGGCGCCGTCGATCACGAGTGACAGTCCCTCCTCGAGGCTCTCGCGCAACTCCTCGAGCGTGTCGCCGGCGGCGAACACCCCCGGGTACTCGTTGACAGTGGCCCAGAAGGCCTGGTCCTCGAAACGGACTCGAACGTGGACGGTCTGCGTCATGGGTGGATTCATCCTAGGTTGTGGTCAACGATCCAAGCCGTCCTCGCGCCGGCGGCGCGAGTCGCGGCCCCGGCTCGGGGGCTTGCGGTCAAGCCGGGTCTCGCGGCGAAGCTGAGCTTCGAAGCCCTTCGAGTAGGCCCGGCGATGGTTGTCGGGCAGGGTGACCGGGCGCATGCCCGTTTTGGTCATCTTGACCTGATGCTTGCCGCCGGTCTCCTGTCGCCAGCCGTCGCTCCGCAGCAGGCTGATCCACTGCGCCTGAGTCTTTGGCACGGCCCACTCACCCTTCGCTCACGAGCCGCGCGAGCCGCTGGCGCGCGCGATTCAACTGCCGGTGGACCGTCCGGCGTGAGTCGCCCGTGACGGCGGCGATCTCGACGTGGTCATACCCCATGCCGGAGAGCAACACGATGCGCTGCTGCCGAACCGGCAGCTGACGGACCTCGGCCAGGCGCTCGCGTAACTCGAGCCGCCGCTCAGGACCCGGTTCGGCCGGGCGGTGGTCGTCCAGGCGGACCAGCGCCGAGACGTCGTCGAGCGACACCGCGCGCTGCTGGCTGCGCAGGATGCGCAGCGCCACACGCGTGGCCGACGTCGAGAGCCAGCGCAGCTCGCTTCCGGGCGCCACCGTGGCGCGGCTGACCAGCAGGGCGCCCCAGGCGCTCTGGCAGGCGTCGTCGATCACGGAGTCCGGCGCGCGCAGATTGGTCGCGACGATCCGCACCAGCTGTGGCGCCAACTCGGCGTACAGCGCGTCGATGCCCGCACGGGCACCCGCGCCCTCGCCCATCCTCATCCGCGCGCAAGGCGCGATGTCGGCCGATTTGGTCATCTCAATCTCCAATTGAGTCTAAATTGACACAATTCACGCTAGCAACCATGTCAACTCATTGCTACTTTGTCAGTCTCAATTAGCTTCAATGAGACAGGAGAGTCGATGCGCAGCTATCTCGCAGACGTCACTGCAAGCCCCAACCCGGCCGGCCTGCCCGGCAGCAAGGTGCTGCAGCAGATCGTCAACGGCGCGGACGCGTGGGCGCTCGCGATCACGCTCATCGGCGCCTTCATCGGCGCCGCCGTATGGGCGGTGGCGTCGCACTCGAACAGTCACCACTACGCCGCTCGGGGACGCATGGGGGCCCTGGTCTCGGCGGGCGCCGCACTGGTGATCGGCGCCGCGCCGGGACTCGTGAACTTCTTCTCGCACCTGGGGGCGAGCGCCAAGTGAGCGTGATCGGAATCCTCGAGGGCGGCGGCGGCCTCTCGGCCGGCGGCCTCGGGACCACCCCGGCGCTGGGCGCCACCGGCGGACTGGTCCACGACGCGGCCAGCAGCATCGGCGGCTTTGCGCTCAACCAGATCGGAGCCTGGGTTCTCCACGGCACCGAGGGCGCGCTGCGCGAGGTCGCCTCGATCATCGGCGCCGCGACCGCCCCGAACCTCGAGAGCACCTGGTTCTCATCGACCTACTGGCGAGTCGCTGCGCTCGCCGCGATCCTCACCATCCCGTTTCTGTGCGCGGCGGCCGTCCAGGCTCTGGCGCGAGCGGACATGCTGCTGCTGGGACGCACGGTGTTCGGCTACCTGCCGCTGTCGCTGCTGGGCGTGAGCCTCGCGGCGCCGCTGACGATGCTGCTGCTGTCCGCCACCGATCAGATGTCGACGGCCGTCTCGGCGGGAGCGGTGACGGGCGGGGCGCTGTTCCTCGATCAAGCCGCCGCCGGCGCCGTGGCCCTGTCGGCGAGCGGCTCCACGTTCTTCGCCCTGGTCGTCGGATTGTTCACCCTCTTGGCGGCGCTCGGAGTGGCGCTCGAGTTGCTGATCAGGGCGGCGGCCGTCTACGTGGTCGTGCTGATGCTGCCGCTCGCGTTCGCGGCGCTGGTCTGGCCCGCGCGGCGCGTCTGGTCGGCCCGCGTCGTCGAGCTCCTGGTCTCGCTGATCCTCTCGAAGTTCGTGATCGTCGCGGTGCTCTCGTTGGCCGCCGGCGCGTTCGCCAGCCACGCGGGCATCTCCACCCTGCTCACGGCGATGGCGCTACTGCTGCTCGCCACGTTCGCGCCGTGGGCGCTGATGCGCCTGCTCCCGTTCACGGAGGTCGCGGCCGGCGCCGCGGGCCTGCTGCGCCAGGAGCTGCCGCGGGCAGGCAGCCACGCCATCGGCGCGCCGATACTGGGCGGCGCCGAGGCCGCATCGGCGCTGCCGGAGCGGCTGACGCAGATGTCCGCGCGTTTCACGGGCGGCGCGCGCGACGACGCCGAGCGCGGTACCCCCGGGGCTGGTCCAGCGGGACCTGCCCCGGGCCCAGCCGACCCAGGCCCAGCCGCCCCTGGCCCGGCCGCCCCTGGCCCAGCCGCCCTGCCCCCAGGGCCCGGGAGCTCGAGCGCAGCCGCCCAGGCCGCTGCACCCGAGAACGACAAGGGCCCCTATCCCCTGCAGGACTGGATGACAACCGACACGCAGATCCGCCTCGGCGGGCCCAAGCTGATCTCGGACGCGGAGGAGGACGAATGAACGACGAGCGCCTGAGCTACCGCTTCGGGCCGCTGGAGCGCCGCGGACTGCTCGGCCCGGTGCGACTGGGTCAGGCGGGCGCGGTCGGCGGCGCGCTGGCGCTCGGTATCGAGCTGCTCGACCGACTGGGTGGCGGCCTGGGCGTGGTCGCGGCGATGCT
Organism: Conexibacteraceae bacterium; assembly: GCA_009785395.1. The sequence continues at coordinate 1,841 of WQWK01000028.1, read as the reverse complement.
GCTGCTGGCCGCCGCGGTCGCGCTCACGACGGTGCCGCTGGCCGGGCGCACGGCGGAGCAGTGGGCGCCGATCGGCTGGGCGTTCGCGGCGCGCACGCTCAGCGGGCGGCGGCAGTTCCGGTCTCGCGCCCCGCTCGCCGGTGCGATCGCGCCCAGCGAGCAGATCCTGGATCTACCTCGCGAGCTCCGTGACGTGAAGCTCGTGACGATCGAGCACGACGGACGCGCGATCGGCGCGCTGGCTGAGCGCCGCGGGCGACTGCTGATCGCCGTGCTCGCGTGCCGGGCGCTGTCCTTCGCTCTGCTCGATCCCGAGGTTCAGGAGCGGAGGCTCGCGCAGTGGGGCACGGTGCTCGCGGCGAGCGCCAACGCGCCGATCCGGCGGCTGCAGTGGATCGAGCGCACCGCGCCCGCGCAGGGAGACGAGCTCGCGCGCAGGCTGCACGCCGCCCGCGACCCCTCGCTGCCCCCGCGTGGGACCCCGATCGTCGAGTCCTACCTCGAGCTGATCGGTCAGACCACGCAGATCACCCATGACCACGAGATCCTGCTCGCGGTCCAGTTCGATACCGCGCGCCTGCGGGGCAAGAGCGAGCTCATCGCCGAACAGATCCTCGAGCAGGTGAGCCACGTCGCCCGCGGGCTGGAGGCGGCGGAGATCCAGGTGCTCGGGGCGCTGAGCGGCGGCCAGCTGGCGCGGGTGCTGCGGACCGCATATGACCCGTATGCGCGGGCCGAGCTGGCCCTGCAGGACGCCGCCGGCGCCGGCCAATCGCCGCCCGCGGCGCGCGAGCCCGGCCCGGCCGGCACCGGCCCGCCCGGCACCGGCCAGCCCGGCCCTGGCGAGGCCCCGCTCTCGCCGCACAGCGCCGGGCCGGTCGGCGCTACGGAGGCGTGGGATCACTACCGCAGCGACGGCGCACTGCACGCCACCTACTGGATAAGCGGTTGGCCCAAGGTCGGCGTCTCTCCGATGTTCATGGACGCGTTGCTGGCCGAATCGAGCGCCGTCCGCACCGTGGCGGTGACGTTCGAGCCGGTGCCGCCCGAGCGCTCCGCGCGCGAGGTCGAGGCGGCGATCACGCGCGACCGGGCCGACAGTGAGCTGCGCCGCCGGTTCGGGCAGTCCGAGACCGCCCGCCAACGCCAGGCACAGGACGCGGCCGCCCGGCGCGAGGCCGAGCTGGCCGCCGGCCACGGCGAGGTCCGCCTGGCCGGCTTCGTCACCGTCAGCGGGCGCGACGAGGGCGAGCTACGGCGGGCCTGCGCCGAGATCCACCGGCACGCGGCGCGGTCGCGGCTGGAACTGCGCCGCATGTACGGGCAGCAGGCCGAGGCCTTCAGCTTCACGCTGCCGCTCGCAAGGGGGCTGCGGTGAGCGCCGCCCGCCCCGCGCATCGCGTCACCACCCGTCACGCCCAGGCGATCTACCCGTTCACCGCCGGTGGGGGGCTCGGCGGACGCGGCGCCTTCATCGGTCGCGACACGAGCGGCGGGGCTTTCTGTTTTGACCCTTGGGTGCTCTACGACGCGGGCGCGCTCGATGACCCCAACGCGATCGTGCTCGGCAAGCTCGGTCAGGGCAAGAGCGCGCTCGTCAAGACGCTGCTGTGGCGCATGCTGCTGTTCGGCCGCCGGGCCTTCGTGCTCGACGTCAAGCGCGAATACGGGCCGCTGTGCGCCGCCATGGGTGTGCGACCGATCTCGCTGGCACCGGGCAACGGCGTCCGCCTGAACCCGCTCTCGGCCCGGCCCGAGGAGCACGCCCAGATCGAGCTGCTCCGCGCGATCGCCACGACCGCGATCGGCGACGTTCTCCGGCAGGTCGAGGCGGCCGCGCT
>WQWK01000027.1 GCA_009785395.1 Conexibacteraceae bacterium | reverse complement strand
GCATCGCGTACAGGTGCTGGCCGATGAAGTCATTGGCATAGACCTGCGCCTGCTTGCCGGTCAGCACCTGCTGGCCCGCGTACGGCGCGATCGCGGGGAGCATCACGGCGGCGTTCGGGAACTCGGGATCGGTGACCGCCTTCTGGCCACCCTGGTTGTATTGCGCCCTGACGGCGTTGAGCTCGCTCTTCGCCGGGAAGAAGATCTGCTGCTGCGCGAGCTGGTTGTGGACGTTGCTGCTCGCGAAGTTGTGCCCCCACGTCAGCAGTCCGCCCGCGACGAGCAGGACCACCACGAGCACGGCGCCCGCGCCCGAGACGAGCTTGTCGAAGACTTTGCGTTGCATTCCGGGTTCCTCCTTTGAGTTCGGGGTCTGTGTCCTCCGGTATGCATCACCATCCTGCGCCCTCCCCGCCCACCCCGAATCGGTACGGGGCCGTGGGCGCGGCCCGGGAAAAGTACGGATACGATCTGCGTGTGCCCGGGCAGCTGTTCTTCACCGAGGACGCGACAGCCAACGCGCTGCTGGTGGACGAGCCGATGGCGCTGCTGATCGGGTTTCTGCTCGATCAGCAGGTGACCGTGCAGAAGGCCTTCTCGGGCCCGCTCGCGATCCGCGAGCGCGTCGGCTCACTCGACGCCGCCGCCCTGGCCGACGCCGACCTCGATGCGGTCTTCCGCGAGAAGCCGGCGATCCACCGCTTTCCCGGCGCGATGGCGGCGAAGGTGCACGAGCTCGCGGCGATCGTCCGCGACGAGTACGGCGGCGACGCGAGTCGCATCTGGACCGAGGCCGCCGACGCCGACGACCTGCGCGCTCGGATCGGCGCGCTGCCAGGCTTCGGCGAGATGAAGATCAAGTCGCTCGGCGCGGTGCTGTTCAACCGCTTCGGTGTGGCGGCCGCCGAGGGGCTCGTGCCCTCCCACCCTACGCTCGGCGACGTCGACTCACCGCAGGCGCTTGCCCACTACCAAGCTGAGAAGAAGCTGCACAAGGCACAGTGGCTGAAGTCCCGCCGGGAACCCGGCGACGGTTTGTGAGCGCATCCACCGTCGCGTTGCGCCAAGAGTCGGTCGGTGTTCACGGGTGACGGGAAGGAAAGCCACCGTGGGAGTGGCTTTCCTTCCCGTCACCTCCACAAGGACTCGCGAAGCGTTGGTGGCAAGCCCGCTGGGGATGGCCCGCCCCGAGCGCGCCTGCAAGGCTGACTTTGACGTGATATCGGCTCCGATATCGACGCGATACCGCGCGGAAAAGCGCCTCTTTGGTGTCCCCTGACTCGGCCTCGGCGGCGGGCGGGGTCGCATCGCCGCCGCGTCTTGCCGAGCCTATGCCTGGCCATCTGGCCAACTGTCTGACCTGATCCCACCGCTCGTTATCCAAATGGATAAGGCCATCTGGCCAAGCCCGCTCTAGCCTGAAAAGGCATGAAGCTCGTGATCGGAATCGTGCGCCCGGAGAAGGCGAACGATGTCCTCGAGGCGCTCTACCGGGCCGACGTCACGGGCATCTCCATGAGTCGCGTGCAGGGCCACGGCGGCGAGACCGAGAAGGTCGAGACCTACCGCGGCACCACCGTCAAGGTGGGCCTGTCGGAGAAGGTCCGGTTCGAGATCGCGGTCTCCGACAGCTTCGTGGACGCGACGATCGACGCGCTCGCCGCAGGCGCCCGCACCGGCGAGGTCGGTGACGGCAAGATCTTCGTCGTCGACCTCGACCGCGCGGTGCGGATCCGCACCGGAGAGACCGACGTCGAGGCGGTCACACCCGTGACCGAGCGGACCCCCGAAACATGAGCACCGGCAGCATCAGCGCCGGCGACACCGCTTGGATGCTCATCGCCACCGCGCTCGTGCTGATGATGACGCCGGCGCTGGGCCTCTTCTACGGCGGCATGGTGCGCGCCAAGAGCATCCTCAACACGTTCATGATGAGCATCTCGGCGCTCGGCGTGGTGACCATCACATGGACGCTGGCCGGCTACAGCCTGGCATTCACCCACAGCTCGAACGGGTTCATCGGCGGGCTGCACTTCGCGCTGCTGCGCCACGTCGGCCTCGGCGCCCAACCCGGCACGCATATCCCCCAGCTCCTCTACTTCTGCTTCGAGGCCGCGTTCGCGATCATCACCGCGGCGCTGGTCTCCGGTGCGGTCGTCGAGCGGATCCGCTTCCCCGCCTTCATCGCCTTCATCGCGCTGTGGTCGCTGCTCGTCTACCCCGTCCTGGCCCACTGGGTCTGGGGCGGAGGCTGGCTGGCTCAGCACGGGGTGCTGGACTTCGCCGGCGGCGTGCCGGTCGAGATGGGATCGGGCTTCTCGGCGCTGGCCGCCGCCCTCGCCGTGGGCGCGCGCCGCGACTACGGCCGCCAGGCGCTGCTCCCCCACAACGTCGTCTACGTGCTGCTGGGCGCCGGGCTGCTGTGGTTCGGCTGGTTCGGCTTCAACGCCGGCTCGGCGTTGGGGATCAACCACACGACCGCCCTGGCGTTCACCAACACGCTGCTGGCGCCGGCAGCGACGCTGGTGGTGTGGATGGCCATCGAGGCGCGCCTCAACGGGCGTCCGACGGCGATCGGCGCGGCCACCGCGATCGTCGTCGGCTGCGTCGGCATCACGCCGGCCGCGGGCTTCGTGAGCCCGGGCGCGGCGCTGCTGCTCGGGGCGCTCGCGGCGCTGCCCAGCTACGCGGTGATCCAGTGGCGCCCGCGCACGTCTCTGGACGAGTCGCTCGACGTGCTCGGCGCCCACGGGCTCGGCGGGCTGACCGGCATCCTCTTCATCGGCCTGTTCGCCCAGCACTCCTGGAACGGCGTCGCCAACGGCGCGCTGTTCGGCCACCCGTCGCTGCTGGGCTGGCAGGCGGTCGCCGCGCTGGCCGCGCCGGCGTACGCGTTCGCCGCGACCTTCGGGCTGCTGAAGCTCATCGGCCTGGTGATCCCGCTGCGCGTCGCCGAGCACGGCGAGCCGCTCGGGATGGACGTCGTCCAGCACGGCGAGGAGGCCTACAACACCGGGGAGGGCGCGATCCTCCTGCGCGAGGAGCTCAGCGTGCCCAGCGCTCAAGCACCATCAGCGTCTTCGTCCCGGTCACGCGACCCGTACGTCGCAGCTGATTGACGACCGCCTTCAGGTGCTCCATGTCGTTGACGCGGATCCGCAGCAGCGCGTCCGGGTCGCCGGCCATCGTGAACACCTCGCGGATCTCCGGGATGCTCTCGACCGCGCCGAGGATCTCGTCGATGTCGGCGTCGCCTGCGAACCGCAGCTCGGTGAAGGCCTCGATCGTGGGCCCGATCAGCGCGTGGTCGAGCGTAACCGTATACCCGGTGATCACACCGGCCTGCTCGAGCCGGTCGATGCGGCGTTTGACCGGCGCCGGCGAGAGGTTCACGCGCTGCGCGATGTCGGTGAGCGTGCGGCGGGCGTCGTCGCGCAGCAGGTCGATGATCTGCTGGTCGATCTCATCGAGCTGGACGTTTCCCGGCATCGCCGGAAACGATAGCCCGATCCATTGCGCCCCGCGCGCGTAATTTGTCGCGTATGCACCCCAAAACGCGCGAAAGTTGCGTCCATCGCTCGAACACTGCGAACTAGTTGCGTCTGTTGCCGCACCGCACTTCTGTTAAGCGTGTGCGCACTACGACGGAGGAGGCACGGGCGATGGAAACGGGGTACTGGGAAGGGGACTCAGGCGACGCCTGGCAGAGCGAACAGCTGGTGCTGTGCCACGACGACGCCCGCGGGCTGCGCGCCGCGATCGCGATCGACGACACGACGCTGGGCCCCGGACTGGGCGGCGTGCGCTTCGGCAGCTACCCGAGCGACGCGGCGGCGATCGTCGAGGCCCAGCGGCTCGCAGCGTCGATGACCCTCAAGAACGCGCTCGCGGGGCTGCCCTACGGAGGCGCCAAATCGGTCATCCTGGCGCCCTCGCACGACACCGACCGGCTGGCGCTGATGCAGCGCTTCGGCGAGTTCGTGCGGCGCACCGGCGGCGCCTATCTTCCCGGCGTCGACATGGGCACGACACCCACCGACCTCCAGGCGATGGCCGACGGCGGCGCCGAGGTCTCCTGCAACGACGAGGACCCTTCGCCCTGGACCGCGCTGGGCGTGGCCGCCGCCGCCCGCGCCGCCGTAGCGCACGTCGACGGCGACCAGGACCTGAGCCGCATCCGCGTGCTGATCCAGGGCGCCGGGCATGTCGGCGCCGACCTGGCCCGCGACCTCGCCGCCGACGGCGCCCAGGTCGTGGTCTCCGACATCGACAAGCGGCGCGCAGCGGCGGTCGCCGCCGAGGTCGCAGGCAGCACCGTTTCCGCCGGTGACGTGCTCGACACCCCGTGTGACCTGTTCGCGCCCTGCTCGGTCGCGAAGGTGGTGACCCCCGCGACCGCGCGCCGCATGCAGTGCCGGATGATCGCCGGGGCCGCCAACGACACGCTCTCGGATGCGGGCTGCGCCGCGCTGCTGGCGGCGCGCGGGATCACCTACGTGCCCGACTTCGTGGCCAACGCCGGCGGCGTGATCCACATCCACAGCCTGCGCGCCGGCCACTCCCAGGACCGCCTGCGCGCGGACGTGCAGGCGATCGGCGAGCGCAGCCGCGAGATCCTCGCGGTCGCCGCGGACACGGGCCGGACGCCGCTCGAGGTCGCGACCGAGCGGGTGCGTAGCATCCTGGACGGCGCCCGGGGCGCTTCGGACGGCGCGCGTAGCAGCGGCGCAGCGCGCCGAAGCGAAACCCACGAGCGGGCGCTTCAGCACGCCGCATGAGTACCGTCGCCCCCCTTCGCCAACTCGCGCTCGACGACCATTACGGCGCCGAGTCCGGGCCGATCCTGCTCAGCGGGATGCAGGCGCTCGTGCGCCTGATGCTCGACCAGCGGCGGCTCGACACGCGCCGTGGTCTCGACACCGGCGTGTTCGTGAGCGGCTATCCCGGCTCGCCGCTCGGCGGCCTCGACATCGAGCTGGGACGCGCAGCGCGCCACACCGAGCCGGCCGGGATCGTCTTCCGCCCGGGCCTGAACGAGGAGCTCGCGGCCACGGCGGTCGGCGGCACACAGCTGCTGGGCGAGCTGCCGGACGCGACCATGCAGGGCGTGACGGGCTTCTGGTACGGGAAGTCCCCGGGCCTCGATCGCGCGTCGGACGCGATCCGCCACGCGAATTTCTCCGGCACCGCCCCGCTGGGCGGTGCCGTCGCCCTGATCGGGGACGACCCGGCCGCCAAGTCCTCGACGCTCCCGAGCGGTTGCGAGCCGGCCTGCCGCTCACTGGTGATGCCGCTGCTGGCGCCGGGCACGATCGCTGAGATCCTCGGGCTGGGGTTGCACGCCGTCGCGCTCTCGCGGTTCTCAGGGCTCTGGACGGGGCTGAAGATCGTCAGCGACCTCGCGGACTCGTCGGGTATGGCGGAGGCCGGTGCCGCTCTGGATGCGATTCCGTCGCTCGCAACCCGGGAGCTGCATGCGCCGCCGGTGCTGCTGAGCCCGACCAACCTCGAGGCTGAGCGCGACCTGTTCGGGCCACGGCTCCAGCGCGCGCTCGCCTACGGCGCCGAGGCCGGGCTCAATCACGTGTGGTTCGAGCCGCGGCGTCCTCGGGTCGGCGTGGTCGCCACCGGGATCGGCCATCAGGCGGTGCTGCGGGCGCTCAGTGATCTGGGCCTTGGTCGCGAGGACTGGGAGGCGCTCGGCCTGCGGCTCGTGCAGATCTCGATGCCGTGGCCGCTCGATGCCGAGCAGCTCCGCGAGTTCGTGTCAGGGCTCGAGAGCGTGCTGGTCGTCGAGGACAAGCTGCCATTCGTCGAGTCGCTTCTGAAGGAGGCGCTGTACCGGGTTCCGGACGCGCCCTGGGTGCTGGGCAAGCAGGACCGTGAAGGGCGCGAGCTGCTGCCGGTAAACGGGGCCGTGAGCGCTGATGACGTCGCCACCGCGCTCGCGCGGGTGCTGCCCGAGGAGGGCCTGCCGGTGGCGCTCATCGACCGGCTGCACGCTGCGCTGTGGGACGACGCGCACCCGCTCGACCGGCTCGCGGCCGAGCTCGGCGGCGCTGCGGCGGCGGATCCGCGGCGCACCCCCTACTTCTGCTCGGGCTGCCCGCACAACACCTCGACCCGGAGCGGCCCGGAGGATCTCGTCGGCGTCGGCATCGGCTGCCACACGATGGTCGCGCTCGAGCACGACGGCCACCGCGGCCACCTGCTGGGAATGCCGCAGATGGGCGGCGAGGGCGCCCAGTGGATCGGGCTGGAGCCGTTTTCGGGCGCCGGGGCCAAGCACTTCACCCAGAACATCGGCGACGGGACCTACCACCATTCCGGGTCGCTGGCTGTGAGGGCGGCGGTCGCGGCAGGGGTGAATATCACCTACCGGCTCCTGTACAACGACGCGGTCGCGATGACCGGTGGCCAGCAGGCTGTCGGCAAGCTGTCGGTGCCGCTGCTGGTCGACGAGCTCGCGACCGAGGGCGTCGCCCGGATCGTGATCACCACGCCCGAACCCGAGCGCTACCGCGGGGTTGCGCTGGCCGCGGTCGCTTCGGTGCGACACCGCGACGAGCTCGCAGCGGTGCAGTCGGAGCTGGCTGCTGTGCGGGGCGTGACCGTGCTGATCCATGACGACCGCTGCGCCACGGAGAAGCGGCGCATGCGCAAGCGCGGGCTGCTGGAGACACCGGCCGAGCGCGTCTGGATCAACGAGCGCGTGTGCGAGGGCTGCGGTGATTGCGGCGAGCAGTCGTCGTGCCTGTCGGTGCAGCCCGTGCAGACCGAGCTCGGGCGCAAGACCAGGATCCACCAGAGCTCGTGCAACCTGGACATGAGCTGCGTGAAGGGTGACTGCCCCTCGTTTGTCGTCGTCAAGCCTGGCGCTGACGCCACAGGCGCGCGCGCCGGCGGCGCAGGCCGCCATGACCACGTCGTCCCGTCGCCGCCCACGGACCTGGCGGACCCGGTGCTGCGCGTCCCCGAGGACGCGCTGATCCGGATGCCGGGCGTCGGCGGGACCGGCGTGGTCACGGCCGCCGCGATCCTCGCCATGGCCGCCCACCTGCAGGGTTTGTCCGCGGCGGGGCTCGATCAGACCGGGCTCGCGCAGAAGGGCGGGCCGGTCGTCTCGGACCTGCGGATCGGCTCCGCTTCCATCGAGGGCCAGGTCCGCGCCAGCCGCAGCGGTGCCGACGTGCTGCTCGGGTTCGATCTACTCGGCGCGGTGACGCCGGCGACGGTGGCGGTGCTGGGCAACAACAGGACCGTCGCCGTGCTGAACGCGGACGTGACCCCGACGGCGTCAATGGTGCTCGACCCCGGTGTGCTCGCGGCCGATCCGGAGCGCCTGGTGCGGCGGGTACAGCGGCTCACGCGCGGCGACGAGCTGGTCGTCCTGGCGGCAGAGTCGCTCGCCGAGCAGCTGTGCGGCAGCCACCTGCAGGCGAACATGCTGCTGATCGGCGCCGCCTTCCAGCACGGCTGCCTGCCGCTGCGCGCGGACGCGATCGAGCGCGCGATCGAGCTGAACGGGACGTCGGTGGAGGCGAACGTCGCCGCCTTCCGGTGGGGGCGGGCGGCGATCGCGCGGCCGGACCTGCTGCCCGACCTGGTGCGGGGCAGCGAGCCCGGGCCCGCCGCCGAAGTGGCCCCGGCCGGCGTGGCGGCGGCCGCTCTGCCCCTGGCCCCGGTGGCAACCCTCGCGGACCGGATCTCCCGCTACGAGGCGGAGCTGACCGCCTACCAGGACGCCGCCTACGCGAGGCGGTATGTCGACGATGTGCAGGCGGTCGCCGGAGCTCTGCAGGAGCGGCTGGGCGCCGGCGGTGTCGGGCTGGCGGAGTCCTATGCGGACGGCCTGTTCAAGCTGATGGCCTACAAGGACGAGTACGAGGTCGCGCGCCTGCACCTCGATACCGTCGAGCGGGCGCGCCTCACCGCCGAGTTCGGTGCGGACGCGGATGTCAAGGTGCTGCTGCACCCGCCGGTGCTGCGCGCGCTCGGCATGAAGCGCAAGCTGGCGCTGGGGCGCTCGGCGGTGCCGCTGTTCCGGACGCTGCGCGCCGGCCGGCGCTTCCGCGGAAGCGCCCTTGACCCCTTCGGGCGCACCGAGGTGCGCCGCACGGAGCGTGCGCTGGTCGGCGAGTACCGCGAGCTTGTGCGCGAGGCGGCGGCCGGTCTGACCCCGTCGACCGCGGCCGTGGTGACCCAGATCATCCAGCTCCCGGACATCGTGCGCGGGTACGAGCAGATCAAGCTCGCCAACGTGGAGCGCATGCGGGCGCGGGCCGCGGAGCTGGTCGAGCAGTTGCATGCGCCGCAGGCCGGGGTCGAGCTGCCGGTGGTGCAGACAGCCTCGGCGTCGTCTGCGTCCTCACGGCATTAGCGCACCAGCTCGTAGGCGATGTGGATGACCCCCGGGGCGTAGACGACCCGATTCAGGCTGACCTCGGTCGGGAAGTGGTCGAGCAGCCGCACGCCGCCGCCCAGCAGGATCGGGACCTGGTGCAGTGTGATCTCGTCGAGCAGGTCGTGTGCGAGCGCCTGGCGCACGGGCGCCGAGCCCATCAGGGCGACGTCGGCCTCCCGCTTCGCGGCGGTGTGCTTGGCGCGCTCGACCGCATCCGCGATCCCGTGCTGGACGAAGGTGTACGGGGGGTCCGAGGCGGGCGGCGGCTGTGGCGGCTCATGCGTCAGCACGAACAGCGGCACCCCCGGCAGCGGGCCCCTGCCGCCCCACGCGTTCGCGATCTCGTAGGTGCGCCTGCCGCTGAGCACCGCGCCCGTGCGCGCACAGATTGCATCGAAGACACTCGCGCTCTTCTCCGACAGCCTGAACTGCGGGTAGTACCGGCTCTGCGTGTCGCCGTCGCGGTACCACTTGAAGAGCCGCGCTCCCCCATCGCCCAGCGGATTTCCGGGCCCGTCGTTCGGACCCGCGATATAGCCGTCCGCGGATACCGCGAGGGCGGTGAAGACCTTGGCCATCGGTTGAAGGCTCCCGAATAGCGGTCTCGGAAAACCTAAGCGGGCGACGGGAATCGAACCCGCCCTAGAAGCTTGGAAGGCTTCGGTGCAACCACAACACTTCGCCCGCGGTGTGCCTAGAGCTTAGAGTCTCGCGAAGACTTATGGCAGCCATCAGGCGCTTTGATGCCGCTGCGCTCCATGCGGCGCTCGACTCTCGCAGGCAGGAACTCGGCCTCAGCTGGCCGCAGCTGGCCACGCAGCTCTGGGAGCAGTCATCGGAGCTCAACGCGCGACGTGACGATCATCCGATCGCCACCGAAACGATCGCGAAGATGAACGAGCGCGGGGCGATCTCGGCGATGCACGCGCTGTTCATCCTGCGCTGGCTGGGGCTTCCGCCGGAGGCGTTCCTCGGCTACCAGGGCGCGCTGCCGGCCGCCTGCACAATCCCCGATCCCGGTTCGGATCGTCGGCTGCGCTGGCACCTGCGGCGCCTGTACGACGCGCTCAACGAGCGCCGTCAGGCGGAGGGCCTGACCTGGCCGCAGCTGGCTGAGATCCTGCACTGCACACCAAGCCAGCTAACCGGTCTGCGCACGGCGAAGTTCGGCCTCAACATGAGAATCGCGATGGCGATCACGCAGTGGCTCCACAAGCCCGCGGCGGCGTTCATCTACGCCGCCGAGTGGTAGTCCCGGATAGGCCGGGATCGGACTTCGCGCCGAGCTCTTACAATGGAGCGACCGAAGGGGAGTAGCACAATTGGTAGTGCACCGGTCTCCAAAACCGGGGGTTGCAGGTTCGAGTCCTGTCTCCCCTGCTTCGGGAATGTGACGACCTGCAGGGGTTTCCCCCTGAGGATCACGGATCGGGCGGCAAACTCACGAACGTGAGCCAGGGAATGTGGGGCTACCGCTAGGCCGCCTGCGCGGGCGGCTCTTGGCGTCGGCGCTTCGCCGTACGCCAGACGAGCAGGCCACCGATCACCAACGCCAACGCCGCCGCGGCTGCCGCCCAGATACCCAGGGAACCGCCGGTTGAGGTCTCGCCGGGCACCTTTACCTGGTAGGCGAGGGTGTCAGCGAGGGTCGCGCCTGTCTCGTCGGCCGGGTCGATCTGGTCGAGGTAAGTCTCGAACGCCATCAGCGGCTTGTTGTGTGAGACGGGTACGTCAGGAGCGAGCGCGATGCGGAACGTGTAGGTGCGGGTCGAGTCGGGAGCGAGCGTGACGCCTCCGAGGGGGCCGACGTAGCCCTGGATCGCGCCGCCGTTGATCGTCGAGCCGGTCAGTGGAACTGTGCTGAACGCGCCCTTGGCACCTGTCGTCGTGCCGTTCGCACCTGTCGTCGAGTAGGTCAGGTGCACCTGGCTCGCGTTGACGTTCTTGGTCGTGCCGTCGCCGGGAAAGATCACGAAGTGCGGCCGGGTCGAGAAGACCGGACGGGAGGTGGGGTTGGTCGCCTTGATCGTGAAATCGGTCGACCCGCCGGCCTTCACCTTGGTCGGATACGACGCGGTGAACGTCGGGCTCTGCTTCTGGGTCGTGCCCTGGTAGATCACCGCCTGGGCGGTCTGGCCGCCCTTGCCTTCGACGCCCAGCACCCAGCAGGACACGTTGCTGGTCGACGCGGTGTAGGTGATGTCCGCGTTGCCGTCGCTGTTTGTGTTCTTGTCGGTCTGGCTGAGCGTTCCGCACTGGCCGCTGCCGGATCTCACTCCGACGCTGAAGTGGACCGGATCTCCGACGACGTTTTGGTTCTGGGCATTGGCGACGCCGAGCGATACCTCGGCGGTCGACTTGCCGTTGGCCGGCAGCGTCGTCGGGGTGGCGTCGTTGACGACCCTGATCACGACCGGCCCGTGCGCCGTTTGGGCCTTTGACCCCGACGCGCCCGCGCTGCCGCCACTCCCGGAGTTGGACGACGTGCTCCCCGCCGACCCTCCGGTCGCGCTCTGGACCTGCGCCTCGCTGAGCGCGCAGCCCCTGCCGTCACCGAGCTTCGAGAACGCGACATTGCTGAACTCGGCCTGGGTGTAGTACTTGCCGCCGTTGATCACCTGGTTGTACTCCGTGTGACCTGGGTCAGACGGGTTGGTCGATCCCAGCGGCGCACCGTAAACGCCGCACATGTCGCCCTGCTCGTTGCCCTGGCTGTCATACCAACCGCTCTGGGTCGGGTCGGTGATCGCCTCGTTGAGCTCGTGGCTGAATGAGTCGATCACGGTATCGGCGCCCGCGTTCCCGTTCGGCGATTGCCCCGCGCTGCAGCCGCTCAACGCGTTGTACGGCATGTTCGCGTACACGATCTCGTTCGACCCTGACCCGAACGCCGAGTGATAGGCGCAGTAGCCGCCGGCGGACGTCGAGCTCCCGCCGTCCTGGGTCTCCACCCCCGGCGGGAAGAACACCGGATAGAAATGCTCGGCGTCGGTCGTCAACCCTCGCCTGTTGGTCAGGCGCTGAAGCTCGCTCTGTAGCTGCTTGTCGGTGATGCACACCGTGTAGCCCGACGCCGGTGTGCAGCCGTTGCTCGGAAACGCGCCCGAGTCGACGATCTTCGGGCCGGCCTGGATCCGGTACACGATCGAGGTCTTTGAGCCCCCGGACATGTCGTAGTACTCGGTATCGATCGAGTACACGTTGCTGGTGCTGCCGCTGGCCGCCGCGACGTTGGCGATATAGCCGTCGACGATCGGCTCGAACCCGGACGGGAACGCGTAGTTCGTGCCGCTCGGCGCCCAGTAAATCGGAGTCACCGTCAAACCCGCGGACGTCGCCATCAACACCGCACCGTTGTTGTAGGCCATCGGCGGCTGGCAACTCGAACACGCCTGCGGCTCGATCGCCCGCGCTGTCGCGCCCGCCAGCGCAAACGTCATCGCCGCGGCGATTGCGAACCCGGCCATCCGGATCACGAACCCACGCCTGTACGTGACCTCCTCCGCTCGCTCCGTCCAGCTTCTCATCACGAACTCCTCGTCTCCGGCACGGACTGACAGCCCCGCCCCGGCCGATCGTCATCGTCTCGCGGCTTACCGTGCCGCCACCATCACTCGGTGGCATCACCCGATCGGGATGATCACCCGACACACCACGCTGGACCTGGTTGCGATGACAACTGACTGAGGGGCAAAGCAGGCAGCTATCGGTGGGTCAAGGCTCAAGCTCTTCCGCCGACCACTTCACACCACTCAGGTCGGGCTGGGTTGTTCGTGAGGGATCTGCCAAAACCCGTTCGTAACCCGGATCGGGTGATGTCCGGGTGGAACTCGGCCCCGACCATCGTGTCCCGACCGGTGAGCTGCCCGAGGGTCAGGCGCAGCGTCTGGTGCTCGCCTGCGCCCTGCTCGCCGACACGACCGTGCTGGTGCTCGACGAACCGACCGCCCATCTCCGATCCGGCGACCGCCAGTGAGCTCGCTATCGACGTCATGACCCGTCGCCGGCCAGCGCACCGTGCTCTGATACGCATCGACCGAACGGGCTCGAGCTAGTCGCTGGTGGCGTCAGCCTGTCGTGAGTGTGGCCAACCGGAAACGGAGGAGGATCATGAACGTACCCTGGCCGATCAGAAGCGTGCTGGCCGGCACGGCGGGAACCGCCGCGCTGTCGCTCTCGTATGCGACCGAGCGCCGTCTGCGTGCGCGCCACCGCGGGCCGCTGATGACCGCGACCTTTGCCCTGTTCCCGCTCCTGGGGCGAACGCCTCCCCCGTGGTGCTGGCAGGCCGACGTGATGGCGACCCGCCTGGCGACGCATGCGGCTTACGTTTCCGCCGTGGCCGCGGCGGACGACGGCGTCCGCCGGCTGGGCAGCTGAGCGATGCTGCAGCTACGCGTGTTTGGCGCCGCGCCGGCGATGGCCGACGTGGCGGAGCGCCTCCAGCGGATTCCCGGCGCGCGGCACGTTATCCGCACCGGCAACGGAGACGGGGAGCCGTCGGTGGTGGTGGCCGACCTCGTCGACGATGCCGTCGATCGAGCGCTCGAGCAGGTCAGGCGGATGGGCGTGCCCGCTGACGACGTGGTCCTCGTGCGCCTGGATTCGATCGGGCCGTCGGTCGCTGACCGGCCGCTCGCCAGCGTCGTGTGGGCCGATCTGTTGAGCCAGGCAGGCGCCAACGCTCGACCGCTCGCGCGCTACATGGTGTTCATGGTCTCGGCCGGAGTTATTGCCGCGTTCGGCGTGATCTACTCGAATGTGACGCTGGTGGTCGGGGCGATGGCGATCAGCCCGGACACGCTCCCGATCACCGCAGCTGCAACCGCCATCGTGCTGGCCAGGTGGCACCTCACCGTGCGCGCGGTGGGTGCTCTCCTGATTGGCCTTGGCGCTGTATGCATCGTCGGCGGCGTCCTCACCTTCGCGCTGAATCAGCTTGGGCTGCTACGCGCCGGCTTCGAGGTTGGGTCGAGCTTCCTTCAG
>WQWK01000026.1 GCA_009785395.1 Conexibacteraceae bacterium | reverse complement strand
CTACACCCCGGCGCTCGAGTACGAGCGCACGTTCGACCGTGAGGGCGCACATCTGAGCTCGCCCTACAGGCTGTTCGACGAGCACGGCAACGTGCTGGTGCTGCGCTCCGACATGACGATGCCGATCGCTCGGCTGGTCGCCAACCGCTACGCGCACGCGCCCACGCCGCTGCGCTTCAGCTACTTCGCCCACGCCTATCGCGGCGTGCGCCCGCAGCGCGGGCAATCACGGGAGTTCCTGCAGGCCGGGGTGGAGCTGATCGGCGCGCCGGGCCCCCAGGGCACCGCCGAGGCGCTGACGGTGCTGTGCGATGCGCTCGACGCCGCCGGTCTCCGGAGCTTCCGGGTCGGCGTCGGCGACGTGACGCTCTACCCGGCGCTGCTGGAGTCGCTCGGGATCGGTCCGGAGGACCGCGAGGAGATCCTCGACGAGCTGGCGACGGGCGACTTCGTCGGGGTCGAACGCGAGCTCTCGCGGCTGCCGCTCAAGGACGCTGACGCCGAGCTGCTGCTGCGAGTCCCGCGCGTGCGCGGTGGCGCCGAGGTGCTGGCAGGCCTCGACGGGCCGCTGCAGCAGGCGGGCACCGGCATGCGCACCCTGCTCGGCCTGCTCGAGCCGCGCGTGGCTCAGCGCGTGATCTTCGACTTCGGCCTGGTTCGCAGCCTCGGGTATTACACCGGCGCTGTGTTCCAGGTCTATGACCCCGCCCACGGCATGCCGCTCGGCCAGGGCGGGCGCTACGACGAGCTGCTCGGCGGTTTCGGCCGGCCGCTGCCCGCGGTCGGGTTCGCACTGGAGGTGGAGCGTGTGCACATCGCGCTGAGGGCTGAGGAGCGCGGCCGTGGCTGAGTCGCTCGCAGCCAGCGGGTTGCGGCTCGCGGTGCCGCGCGGCGCTCTGTTCGGACCCACGCTCGACCTGCTCGACCGCCTCGGGATCGACACGCGCCCGGTCCGTGAGAACGACCGCAAGCTCCTGTTCGAGGACGTCGGCATCATCACCATGAGGCCCTCGGATGTGCCCACCTACGTCGAGGCGGGTGCGGCCGACATCGGCATCACCGGCAAGGACGTGCTGATGGAGCAATCCGAGCGTGAGGTCTATGAGATCGTCGACCTGGCCTACGGCCGCTGCACGATGGTGGTCGCGTCGCAGGCCGGCGAGGATCCCGCGCAGGACGCCCTGCGGCGCCTCGGTGTCGTCCGCATCGCCACGAAGTATCCGCGCATCGCCACCCGGCACTTCCTGACCACCGGCCGCCAGGCCGAGATCGTCGAGGTCAAGGGATCGGTCGAGCTGGCGCCGCTGACGGGCCTCGTCGACGCGATCGTCGACCTCACCGCGACCGGCACGACGCTGCGCGAGAACAATCTCGTGATCCGGGAGGAGATCGCCGACTGCACGGCCCGGCTGATCACCAATCCCGTGGCCGACAAGCTCAAGGCGCAGGCGATCGATGCGCTCGTCTCGAGGATCGCGGGCTGAATGCGCGCGGAGATCGTCACCGGTTCCGGCGATGCAGCCGCTCTGGCGGCGCAGCTGCGCAGCCTCATCCCCGACGGCGGCTCGGTCGCGAGGGCCGTCGCGGAGATCGTCGCCGACGTCAGCGCCGGGGGCGACGCCTCGGTCATGCGCTACACGCGGATGCACGACACGCATGGCGCCGAGCCGCTGGCGCTGCGGGTGAGCGCGGACGAGCTCGCCGCTGCCCGCGCCGAACTCGACGCCGGCGTTGCGGCAGGCATCGAGCTCGCCAACGAGAACGTCGGCAGGGTCGCCCGCGCGGCGATCCGCGAGGACCTGGCGGTTGATTTCGGTGACCACAGCGTCAGCGTGCGGGAGGCGCCCGTCAAGCGCGCTGCCGTATACGTGCCCGGCGGCCGGGCACCGTATCCGAGCACGGTCGTGATGGGCGTGGCCACGGCCCACGCAGCCGGGGTCGACCGCGTCGCGGTCTGCTCGCCACCCGGTCCCGACGGCGACATCAACCCCGTGATCCTCGGCGCCTGCGTGCTGACCGGCGCCGATGAGGTCTACCGCATGGGCGGGGCGCAGGCGATCGCCGCGCTCGCCCACGGCACCGAGAGCGTCACGCCGGTCGACGTGATCGTGGGGCCTGGGAACCTCTACGTCCAGGAGGCCAAGCGCCAGCTCTCGGGCCGCGTCGGGATCGACTCGTTCGCGGGGCCAAGTGACCTGCTGGCGATCACCGACGGCGATTACCCGCTGGAGCCGCTCGCTCTCGATCTGCTCGCACAGGCCGAACACGGTTCGGGCACGGCCGTGATCGGCGTCAGCACCAACTCGGCGTTTCTGGAGGAGCTCATGCGGCGCCTGGCACACGACCTGCCGGACACGGAGGCGATCTGCCGGCTGGTGCTCGTGCCCTCGCTCGACTACGCGCTCGCATTGGCTGAGGCGTTCGCACCCGAGCATCTCGAGTTGCTCGGCCCGCTGGCCGAGCAACTCGCCCCACGCGTCACCCGCTCGGGGTGCGTCTTCGTCGGCACCGGCACCGCCTTCGGCGACTACATCGCCGGCTCCAACCACACGCTGCCGACGAGCGGCGCCGCGCGCTTCGCCTCGTCGCTGGGCCCCCAGCACTTTCGCCGCGTATTCACCGAGGTGCGGATCGAAGATGCCGGCACGCTGGCCCGGGCCGCAGCGCCGGTGGCGCGCGCGGAGGGCTTCGAGTTCCACGCCCGCTCGATGGAAGTCCGGATTAGGGACAATCAGGGAACATGAGCCGCACCGCCACGATCGATCGCCGGACGGGGGAGACCGAGGTCCGGGTCAGCCTGACCCTTGACGGCACCGGCGCCGGCGCGCGCGCAACCGGCGTCGGCTTCCTCGACCACATGCTCGACCTGCTCGCCCGCCACGGCCGCATCGACCTCCACGTGCAGGCCAGCGGCGATCTCCAGACCGGCGGCCACCACACGGTTGAGGATGTCGGCATCTGCATCGGCCAGGCCCTCGACCAGGCCCTCGCCGACCGCTCCGGGATCACCCGCTACGGCGACGTGACGGTGCCGATGGACGAGGCGCGGGCGCTGTGTGCGATCGACATCTCGGGACGCGGCCTGCTGGTGTTCGACGGCGCGCTGCCGCCGGGCGCGATCGGCGACTACGACCACGAGCTGACCGAGGAGTTCCTGCGCGCCGTCGCCGCCAACGCGAAGCTGACCGTGCACGTCACCTTGCAGGCCGGGAGCAACGCACACCACATGATCGAGGCGGTTTTCAAGGCCTTTGCCCGAGCGCTGCGCGTCGCCGTCGCGCTCGACCCCACGCAGGACGGCATCCCGAGCACCAAGGGGACGCTCACGTGAGCGGCGCGCGGCCCCGGATCGCGATCGTCGATTACGGCATGGGCAACCGCCGCTCCGTCGAGAAGGCGCTGGCCCACGTCGGGGCGGAGGCCGCGATCACGCGCGACCACGCTGAGTTGCGCGCGGCCGACGCGCTGGTGCTGCCGGGCGTGGGCGCGTTTCCCACGGGGATGGCGAACCTGCTCCGCCACGGCCTCGTTGCACTGCTGCATGAGCGCGCGGCTGAGGGCACGCCAATACTCGGCATCTGCCTAGGCATGCAGCTCCTGTTCGATGCGTCCACCGAGCTTGGCGGGGCGGCCGGGATGGGGCTGATCGCAGGTGAGGTCCGCCGCATCGAGGCCGGTGGGCGACGCGTCCCGCACATCGGCTGGAACGAGGTCCGGCTCGAGCGCGATTCGCCGCTCACCGACGAGCTGCCGGCCGCCGGCGCGCCGTTCTACCACGTGCATTCGTTCGTCGCGCACCCGCGCGACCGCAACGACGTCGTCGGCACCGCCGAGTACGGCGAGCGCTTCACCACGATCGTCGCCCACGGCTCCGTCTACGGCACGCAGTTCCATCCGGAGAAGTCCTCGCGTGACGGGCTGACGCTGCTCGCCAGGTTCATGCGGCTTGTCCAGAGCGCCAAGCCGGGCGCCGTGTACGCATGATCCTGTTCCCGGCGATCGACATCATTGACGGCAAGGCGGTGCGGCTCCAGCAGGGCGACTTCAGCCAGCGCACCGATTACGACGCCGACCCGCTCGACGCGGCCAAGCGCTGGGTCGACGCGGGCGCACGCGCGCTGCACGTCGTCGACCTCGATGGCGCCCGTACGGGCAAGCCCGCGAACGTCGCCCACATCGAGCGCATCGCCAGCAGTCTGGGCGTCCCTGTGCAGGTGGGAGGCGGCCTCCGCTCGCTCGACGCCCTGCGCCAACTGGCCGAGGCGGGCGCCGAGCGCCTGATCGTCGGAACCGCCGCGTTCCGCGACCTCGAGTTCCTTGATGCGGCGGTCGCCGCCTATCCATATCAGCTCGTCGTATCGGTTGACGCCCGCAACGGCCGCGTGGCCGCGGCGGGCTGGCTCGAGGAGACCGACCTCAATGTCGCCGACGCCCTAACGGGACTGCAGCACCGCGGCGTGCGGCACTTCGTGTATTCGAACATCGACCGCGACGGGATGCTGGCGGGGGCGGATGTGGAGGGAGCACGCGCGGTGGCGGGCGTCGTCGAGCACGGTTTCGTGTACTCGGGCGGGATCGGTGCGCTGGAAGACCTGGAGGCGCTCGCGAACCTGCACGAACCGCGGCTGCGGGGCGTGATCGTCGGCAAGGCGATCTACGAGCGCCGCTTCGACGTGGGCGAGGCCCAGGCCCTTCTGGACAGGCTCGCCTGACGCCACACCGAGCCTCCAGCAGACACACGGCTAGCCTCCAGCAGATGCACTACAAGCGCGTGATCCCGTGTCTCGACGTCGATAGCGGCCGCGTCGTCAAGGGCACCGCCTTCGTCGACCTGCGCGATGCCGGCGACCCGGTCGAGCTCGCCAGCCGTTACGACCTCGCTGGTGCCGATGAGCTCGTGTTCCTGGACATCACCGCGACCTCCGACCACCGCGACACGGTCGTCGAGCTGGCTCGGCACAGCGCCGACGAGGTCTTCATCCCGTTCACGATCGGCGGTGGGATTCGCTCCGTGGCCGACGCTCAGGCTGTGCTCGACGCGGGTGCCGACAAGGTGTCCGTGAACTCGGCGGCGCTGGCCCGCCCCGACCTGATCGACGAGCTCGCTGCTCGGTTCGGCGCGCAATGCGTGGTGGTCGCGATCGACGCCAAGCGCATCGACGACGCCAAGCGCATCGACGACGCCAAGCGCATCGACGGCGCCCAACGCTGGGAGGCCTACGTGGCCGGGGGCCGCAGGCCGACGGGCCGTGACGCGGTCGCCTGGGCGCGTGAGGCTGCCGAGCGCGGTGCCGGGGAGATCCTGCTCACCAGCATGGACCGCGACGGCTCTAGCGCCGGTTACGACCTGGAGCTGACCTCAGCGGTGTCGGAGGCCGTAGGTGTTCCCGTGATCGCGTCCGGCGGCGCGGGCATGCTCGAGCACCTCGCGCAGGCGCTGAACGCGGGGGCCGACGCGGTGCTGATCGCCTCGCTCTTCCACTTTGGAACGCTCACCATTGAGCAGGTCAAACGCTACCTCGCAAGCACCGGCATCCCGGTACGCGAGGTAGCGCAGACCTAATCGGTTCTGTTTCCAGAGGAGCCGCTAAGCGGCTTCTTCCACGTAACCTGCCGCCGCGCATGCGTCGCAATACGCGGCAGGGGGAACGCGAGGCTCGTAACAGCCTGGACGACAGCACGTGGACGACCGCTTGGGCCTGCCCCGGCCGATGCGGGCGGCGGCGGCGTCCTTGAGCTCTTCACGCATGCGGTCTAGCTCGGCCGCGTGCGTGGCGCAGAAGCGACGACCGCTGAGGGCCGGCTCCTGACAGTGACTTCCACTTCGACAACGCATAGGCAGAATACGTTACCATGTTTGCCCTCTTCCCGCCACTCCGGAAGTGTGAGTAGCCGATGGCTCAGACCATTCGAAGCCTCGTCTGGTCGACGGATATCGACGTGCTCTCCCGCGACCGTGTGCTCGTGCGCCGGGACGGCTTCTGGGCGGTGCATTCGCCCACCAACCCGACCTTCTGGTGGGGCAACTTCCTGCTGTTCGACGAGCCTCCGGCGGCCGGTGACGGCGAGCGCTGGGAGGCCCTGTTCGAGGGCGAGTTCGGCGGCCGCAATGACGTCACGCACTGCACGTTCGCCTGGGACCGCACCGACGGCGACGCGGGCGCCGCAGACCAGGAGCTGGTGCCGCGCGGCTATGAGCTCGAGTGGACCTCAGGTCTCACCGCCACCCCGCAGCAGATCACCCCTCACCCGCGGGCCAACGCTGATGTCGGGGTGCGCGCGCTCGACCCCGACGGCGACGAGGAGCTGTGGGGCGCGGTCGTCGAGTTGCAGACCGCGCAGGCGCCGGGTGGCTACGAGGACACCGAATACCACCGGACTTTCCTCAGGCGCCGGCAGGCTGGCCTGCGCGACATGTTCCGTGAGGATCGTGGCGCCTGGTATGTGGCGCTGCTCGACGGCGAGCCCGTCGCCTCGCTCGGGATCGTCGTGACGGATGGGCGTGCACGCTTTCAGAACGTCGACACCACTGAGACCCACCGTCGCACGGGGATCGCCACCCGGCTCGTGGCGGACGCCGCCGCGCACGCTGCATCACGCCACCCGGTCGACCACTTCGTGATTGCCGCCGACCCCGACTATCACGCGATCGGGATCTACGAGAGCCTCGGCTTCAAGCGCGCAGAACTGGTCGTCGGCGTCTGCCGCAAGCCTGCCAGGGCCGCCTGAAGCGGCCGTCAATGTCCCCGTCGTTTACCCATCGTCAACAACAGGTGCATTGACGCGCCTGACAGGGTCTCCTACCTCTTCGAGAACTTGTAGATCTGGTACTTGCCCATCAGGAACACCGCGTTGGGCGTCGCGACCACCGAGGTGTAGGAGCCGTCCGGATAGTGGAAGACCTCCTTGCCCGTCACGGCGTTCACGCCGTAGGTGTTCGGCGAATACACGGTCGAGGCGTAAACCGTGTTGCCGACCAGCGTGGCCGAGCCGGAGATTCCCGTCGACGAGCAGTGGCAGTCGGCGTAGAAGGACCATCGCGTGGCCCCCGTCTGCGCGTTGAGCGCGTAGAGGTAGCCGGTGTAGGAGCCGATGTAGACGGTCGGGCCGAGCCCGTGCACATCACCGACGGCGGGACCGGAGTAGACGTAGGCGCCGAGCGTGCGGGTCCAGGCGGTGGTCCCGTTCTTGGCGACGAACGCGTACGCGGCGCCGTTGTTGTTGCCGACGTAAACGTCGCCGAACTCGATCGCCGGGGTGGAATAGAACTCGCCGCCCGGGCTCTGTGACCAGACCTCATGACCGGTCCTGGCGTTGAGCGCGTAGAACGTGCCGCCGTAGGTGCCGAAGTAGAGGTCGCCGTTGTAGTAGTCGGCGCCTCCCTTGATCGCGCCGTCGGCCGAGAACACCCAGTTCTTATGACCGGTCCTGATGTTGAGCGAGTAGAAGGTGCCACCCTGGTCGCCGAAGTACACGGAGTTCCCGACGACGATCGGGGAGGATTCGGTGCCGCTGGGAATCGGGACCTTCCACTCGACATGCCCGGTCCTCATCGACAGGGCAGCGAACGCGCCGTTGCGGGCGTTGATCACGGCGCTGTCAAGCGAAAGCACGGGGACGAACAGCTGCTGGGTCAGCGGGTCGAGCGCGGGTGTCGCGGCCGACTGCTTGCCGACGTGGCTCAGCCAGACCTGCTTGCCCGAGTTGATGTTGACCTTCTTGGCGGTCGCGCCGTCGTCGAGGAAGTACAGGTCGGCGCCGTGGATCGAGGCCGGGAACTCCAGCAGCGCGTTGCCACCGAACGTCCAGTCCTTGTGGAACGGCGGATTGAGGTTCGGGTCGGCCGCGGCGAAGAAACGCGTGCGCGTCTTCGTGTAGCCGTATAGCGGCCAGGAGAACGCAGGCCCCCTGTTCGGGGTGGTGTTGGTCTCGGTGGTCGTCGTGGGCGCCTGGAAGGGTGCCTTCGCGTTGAACGAGTTGGACGGTTTGCTCGCCTCGTAGATGGCGTAGCCACCGACGGCAATCGCGACGATGACCGCGAGGCCGGCGAACAGCCATGCCCGGCGGTGGGTGCTGGGGAATCTCGGGAAACGCATCGGGCAAGCACGTTAGCCATGAGCGAAGATGGACGCGTGGACGCCACAGCCGAGACCGAGCTTTTCACCCGCGCACGGCGGCTGCTTCCGGTTGCGTCTGTTCCCGGAAGCGCCGCGGAGGGCGTGTTTCTGGTCGGCGGCACGGTTCGCGATCTGATCCTCGGGCGCGCGTTCGTGGACGTCGATCTGGCGGTTGACGGCGACCCCCTCGTCCTGGCCCGCGCCCTCGGGGACCCCGAGCGCAACGAGCCGCGCTTCGGCACCCTGCGCGTCACGCGCGACGGCGTCCGGTACGACCTCGCCCGCACCCGCACCGAGCGTTACGCCCATCCCGGCGCGCTGCCGGCGGTGGCGCCGGCGCCGATCCACGCTGACCTGAACCGCCGCGACTTCACGGTGAATGCGATTGCCATCGGGCTGACCGGCCCGCTGGCCGGTCAGCTCATCAGCGTCGACGGAGCGCTCGAGGACGTCGCCGCGCGGCGACTCGCGGTCCTGCACGACGCGAGCTTCGAGGACGACCCGACCCGCCTTCTGCGCCTGGCCCGCTACTCGGCCAGGCTCGGCTTCGAGATCGCTCCGCACACGCGCGAGCTGGCCCAGCGGGCGCTGGCGGGCGGCGCGCTCGAGACTGTCAGCGGCACCCGCATCGGCAACGAGCTGCGCCTGCTCGCCACCGAGCCCGATCCGGTCGCCGCCTTCGAGGCAGCCAGCGACCTCGGCCTGCCCTGGTCGCTGGACCCCGACCTGGCCGGCCACGCGCTCGACGCGCTCCCCGCCGACGGCCGCCGCGACATCCTCGTGCTCGCCTGCGTCTTCTCCACTGAGCCCAAGAAGCAGCTAGGCCCTGCGCTCGACCGCCTCGCGTTCACCGCGGCCGACCGCCAGGCGATCCTCGAGGGGACGCGGGCGCCGGGCCTTGCGCTGCGCCTCGCCAACGCGAGCTCCAGATCAGAGATCGCCCGCGTTCTACGCCACGTCGGGGTTGAGACGATCGCCCTTGTGGCTGCGAAGGGCGATCCGTCTCAACCCCGGCTGTGGCTTGACGAGTTGCGGCACATCTCCCTGCAGATCAGCGGCGACGACCTGCGCGCGGCGGGCATCGCCGAAGGCCCGGCCATCGGCAAAGCTCTCGAGGCGGCTCGCGACGCGATGTACGACGGCGAGGCACGGGATCGCGCGTCGCAGCTCGCCGTTGCGCTGAAGGCCGCGGAGTAGCCTCGGGCCTGTGCAGCTACCGGCGCCGTTCTACGAGCTCGACGGCCAGATAGCCGTGGACATTCCGGGCGCCCGCGCCGTGTTCACGACCCGGTCCTGGGGCGACGTACGCGAAACGCTCCCAGCGATCGGTAAACGCGTGGGGGTGACCCCGGTCCGCCCACGCCAGGTGCACGGGAGCTCCGTCGTCGCCGCCGCGGACATCGCGGCGGACACCGAGGCCGACGCGGTCTTTGCCACGACCGGCAACCTCGCGCCGACGGTGATCACCGCCGACTGCGTCCCGATCGTGATCGCTGCCCCCGGAATCGTCGCGACGGTGCATGCCGGATGGCGCGGGCTCGCTGGCGGCGTGATCTCCCAGACGCTCGCCGAGCTGCAGGCGCATACGGACGGGCCGAGCGCACTCGTCTTCAACGGTGCGATCGGACCGGCCGCAGGCGCCTGCTGCTACGAGGTCGGCCCCGACCTCCGCGACCGCTTTCCCGACCACACGGTGGGCGACAACCTCGACCTGAAGGCGATCGCCAGACAGCAGCTCGAAGCGGCCGGCGTGACAGCGATCCACGACACCGGCATCTGCACGATCTGCGGGACCGACCCGCCGCTGTTCTCCTATCGCCGCGAGGGTCCAGCCGCCGGCCGCCAGGCGGCGATCGCATGGTTGACCTGATCCACGGCCTGCTCGCCGCCGACGTGGAGGCGAACCTCGCCGCCGTGCACCAGCGGATCGCCGATGCGGGCCGCGCCCCGGGCGAGGTGCAGATTCTCGCCGCCGTGAAGTACCTCCCGGCCGAGGAGCTCGCCGCCCTGGCACAGGGCGGCGTCACGCTGGCGGGCGAGAACCGCGCCCAGGAGCTCGTCGTCAAGGCACAGGCCCACCCCGAATTCACCTGGGACTTCATCGGCGCCCTGCAGAGCCGCAAGGTGCCACTGATCCTGCCGCACGTCCGCTACATCCACTCGGTCGCGACCGACTCCGCTCTGGCGCAGCTGCGCAGGCACGGTACCCCGGAGACGCGGATTCTCGTGGAGGTCAACGTCGCCGGCGATCCGGGCAAGGCGGGCGTGACCCCCGCGCAGCTGCCGGGCTTCCTCGAGCGCTGCCCGGTGAGGGTCGCCGGGCTGATGACGATGCCACCGCTGGCGGCAGATCCCGAGGACAGCCGCGCGCACTTCGCGTCGCTGCGCGAGCTCGCGCAGGCACACGGCCTGCACGAGCTTTCGATGGGCACCAGCCAGGACTACGGGGTCGCGGTGGAGGAGGGAGCGACGATCATCCGGCTCGGATCGGCCCTCTACCGCCCCGGCGCGTCATAATCTTGTTCCGCGGGTAGTAGCAGGGAATTCCAACCGGAACCCGAACCTCCCACCGATATGGCATTTCGTGACACATGGCATCGGACGCTCGTCTACTTCGGCCTGGCCGATGACGAGGCGTACGAGGACGACTACGAGCCCTACTCGGAACCGGAGGAGCAGATGCAGGACAGCTATCGGGACCGAGGCACGGTCCGTCGGCTCGATCAGCGCCCGCGCCGGCGCCGGGACGAATACGACGACATCTTCGGCGACGAGGGCGACGACCGCCACACCACCGTCCTGCGGCCCGTCGGCTCACGCGGCAACGGCCGCGGCGGCGGCAGCGGGGATGTGCGTGTGCACTTCGTGGCTCCGAAGAACTTCAACGACGCCCAGGACGTGGCCGACAAGTTCAAGGACGCGATCCCGGTGATCCTCAACCTGCAGGGCGCGGACTCCGACCTCTCCAAGCGCCTGATCGACTTCTCCAGCGGCCTCACCTACGCGCTCGACGGCGGCATGCAACGGATCGCCGACAAGGTCTTCCTGCTGACCCCGCGGAACGTCGAGGTCTCGGCAGAGGAACGCGCGCGGCTGCTCGAGAAGGGCTTCTTCAACCAAAGCTAGTTTCTTGATCGGGCTGCTGACCCGCTTGGTCAGCAGCCTCGGGCCCGCTGGCCCACCGCCCCGACTGTAGGCTCCCCTAGATGAAGATCGGACTGGTCGGCTCAGGGAATATGGCGCGCGCGCTGGCGCGTGGCTGGGGCGAGCCCGTGCTGTGTACCGACAGTGGCTCAGGACGGGGGCAGGCGCTCGTGGACGAGCTCGGTGGTGAGCGGGTCGCCGGCAACCGCGAGCTCGCGGAGCGCGTAGATCTGGTTGTGCTCTGCCACAAGCCCTACCAGCTCGCGGCCGTGGCCGGCGAGATTCGCGACAGTGGGAAGCCTGTCGCCTCCGTCCTCGGCGGCACCAGCACGGAGGACCTGCAGAGCGCCTACCCGGACTCGCAGGTCTTCGTACTGATGCCCAACACTCCCGTCGAGATCCGGCAGGGCGTGACCGTGTACGCGGAGCCCGCCGCCCGCGTCAGCCCGGTTGACTCCGCGCTGCAGGCGCAGGTGCTCGAGCTGTTCGGTCGCATCGGGCAGGTCGTGACGGTTCCGGAGCGGCTGCTCGGCGCGGCGACGGCGGTCAGCGGCGTCGGACCCGCCTACCAGGCGCTGCTGGCCGAGGCTCAGGTCGACGCGGCGGTGCGGCTCGGCCTGAACGCGCGGCTCGCCGCGGAGCTCGTGACCGCGACGATGAGTGGCTCGGCGGCGCTGATCGAGGCCAAGGGTTACGACACGCTCGCGGTGCGGCGCGAGGTCACCTCACCCGGCGGCTCGACCGCCCGCGGGCTCGACGCGCTGGAGCACGCCGGCGTGCGGACGGCGTTCCAGGACGCGATCGAGGCCGTCGTGAATCCGGACGCGAAGCGCTGAGGGGCACCAGGTGCTGCTGGCAGCGATCACCCGCGCTGATGTCGCCAACTACGTCAGCGACCTGTTCAGCGTCTACATCGCGCTCCTGCTCATCTACATCCTCACGAACCTCGTGTTCTCCTTCGGGCTGCGGCCGCCGTACTCGCGCGCATTGGACGTTGTTCTGGCGTTCCTGCGAGATGTCTCGGAGCCGTACCTCCGCATCTTCCGCCGCATCATCCCTTCGATGGGGATGATCGACTTCAGCCCGATCATCGCGCTGATCCTGCTCGCCGTGATCCGGACGATCGTGGTCAACCTGATCCATGGCTGACCCCACGCGGCGCCGTGCGGCGCTGCGCGCTGGGCTGGTCTTCGTGGTCGTCGTTGCGCTCGATCAGATCACCAAGCACACGCTTGGGACGTGGATCAAGCCGGGTCAGGTGCGGCACGTGATCCCGGGCATCAAGCTCGTGTACGAGCGCAACACCGGAGTCGCGTTCAGCTTCCTGTCGGGCGCCGGCGCGCTCGTGTACGTCGTCACCGGCGTGGCGCTGGTGGCGCTCGTCGGCTTCATGCTCAGGCAGCCGGGCCGCCGGCTGCTGTGGCTGCCGACCGGCATGCTCGTCGGCGGCGCCGTCGGCAACCTGATCGACCGTGTCGCGCGCGGCTCGGTGATCGACTTCATCCAGCTACCGCACTGGCCGGCGTTCAACTTCGCCGACATGTCGATCACCTTCGGGGTGATCATCCTTGTATTCGTGGTCGAATTCGGAGCGCGCGATGCCTGAGCTCGAGTGGGAGGGAACGGTCGGGCCCGACGACGCGGGCCTGCGGCTGGATCAGTTCCTGGCGGAGCCGCTCGGCTCGCGGGCGCGCGCCGCGCGGCTGATCAGCGCCGGGCTCGTCGAGGTGGATGGCCGTGCGGTCCAGAAGCGGCACCTCGTCAGCGCCGGTGAGCACATCGTGGTCACGGGTGAGGACGCTGGTGCGCCGTCTGCGGCCAGCGGGCCACTGACGGCGGCCTACGGCGTGGCCTACGAGGATGACGCGCTGATCGTCGTCGACAAACCCGCCGGCGTGGTCGTGCATCCGGCGCGCGGGCATCAGGAAGGCACGCTCGTGCAGGCGCTCGCGGACCGGGCGGCGGGAGGCGAGGACCCCTACCGGGCGGGGATCGTGCACCGGCTCGACCGCGACACCTCGGGCCTGCTGGTGGTGGCCAAGAGCGATGCCGTCCACCGCGAGCTGAAACGCCTGCTGCAGGCGCGTGAGCTGAGGCGCGAGTACCTCACGCTCGTCGACGGCATTCCACCGACACACTCGGGCACGAT
>WQWK01000025.1 GCA_009785395.1 Conexibacteraceae bacterium | reverse complement strand
CCCCCGGTCATGCGCGCGCCAAGCGCACCTGCCTGCGTCGCTGCATCGACGGCCAGGTCCAGCGCCGGGGTGGAGATCTCGAAGTCGTCCCGCATCGAGCTGTGCGACGCGAGCAGGAGCGGCCCGAGCCGCTCCGGCGCTCCGGCCCTCAGCAGCGCAGCGGT
The DNA here is from genome assembly GCA_009785395.1 of Conexibacteraceae bacterium. The sequence goes on along the minus strand of WQWK01000025.1, from coordinate 13,307 downwards.
CTCGAGCACGCGCTCGTTCTCGGTGACGATGTGGCGGGCGCGACGAAAGGTGAGCGGGTCAAGCTGCGCACGCGCGCCCTCCAGGTCGGCCGCCGTGACCTGGCGCAGCACACGCACGCCGAGCAGGCGGGCGGCCCGCTCGCAGCTGTTCCTGCGGTCGGCGTAGCTCCCGTCGGCGTGGCTGTGCGAGGCGCGTGTGTCGATCACCATCAGCGCCAGACCCCGCGACGAGATCGGCAACTCGATCTGCTCGGCCGTCTCATCGAGGCAGTCGAGCAGCACCGCGTGGCCGGCCCGGCCGAATACGCCGGCGACCTGGTCGAGGATCCCGGTCGGCGCACCGACGAACTCGTTCTCAGCGCGGCGGACCGTGTGAACCAATGACCATCTGTCGAGCTCGAGTTCCCACAGTGACGTCAGGGCACCGGCGGTGGCCACCTCCAGTGCGTGTGAAGAGGACAGACCGGCACCGACCGGCACCGATGAATCGACCATCAGCTCGATTCCCGGTAGATGACCGTTCGTCTCAGCGGTCGTCAGCGTCCAGGCGACAGCCAGCGGGTACATCGCCCAACCCCACCGCGAGCTCGCACCGTCAGACGGGACCGCGAGCTCGTCGAGACTGGCGGTCACGCGCCCGGGAAGGGCCGTCGAGGCCAGTGACACGGTTCGGTCGCTGCGGCGCCTCGCCGCGACCAGAGTCCTGCGGTCGATCGCGAGCGGCAGCGCGAACCCGCCGTTGTAGTCGGTGTGCTCGCCGATCAGGTTGACCCGGCCGGGTGCTGACCAGACGCCCGCCGGCGCCGCGCCGTACTCGGTCTCGAACCGCTCGATGACGCTCGCATCTGCCGATGGCGAGCGTTGCCTGCCACTCGACTCCATCTCAGGACGCTCCGCTCGGCGGCGTGGACGTTCGCGCGTACACCACGGTCACCTTGTGGAGCCGAGCGTCAATCCGGCGATGAACTGGCGCTGCAGCAGCACGTACACGACCAGGGTCGGGATCGCGACGATCAGCGCGGCGGCGGCGATCACGTTCTGGTTGGCGACGAACTGTCCCTGGAGGTTGGCCAGGGCCGAGGTGATCGGCCGCTTCGACCCGGTCGACATCAGCACCGTCGCCCAGAAGAAGTCGTTGTAGATCCAGGTCGTCAACAGCGTTCCCAGCGCCGCCAGCGCCGGTCGGCAGAGCGGCACGGTCAGCCGCCAGAAGCGCGTCCAGACGCTGGCCCCGTCGACGACCGCCGCCTCGTACATCTCGTCGGGGATCGTCTTCATGAAGTTGGACAGCACGAACACGCAGAAGCCCATCTGGAAGGTCACGTTGATCACGATCAAGCCGAGCCGGGAGTCGTACAACAGCCCGCTCGACGCCAGGAATGTCGGCACGTGGATCTGCAGGTAGAGCCGGTACAGCGGTGTGATGATCGCCTGCTGGGGCAGCAGATTGCCGGCCGTGAACAGCATCAGCAGCGGGATCGTGAAGCGGAAGCGGATGCGCGACAGCACGAACGCGACCGCCGAGGAGAGGACCAGGGTGAGGATCACGGCCGGGACGGTTATGAACAGCGAGTTCATGAAGTAGTGGCCGATCTGTCCCTGGTTCCAGGCGGCCGTGAAGTTGCCCAGGGTCAGTCCCCCGTGCGGCAGGGAGATGTAGCCGTAGCGTGCGGTTGAGGCGAGCGGGCGGACCGCGACGTAGACGGCAAGGAGGATCGGGACCAGCCAGACGGCCGTCATCACGATCATGAACACGTAAGCGGCGGTGCGGCCGGGAGACAGTGTTCGTTTCGGTGCGGCCCGCACCGGCACCGGCTGCTTCAGCCGCTCACTCCCCGTCAGCGCGCTCATTGCGGCCTCGCTTCGCGCCTGAAGGTCGCATACAGGAAGGAGCAGATCGGAACCAGCGAGATCACCAGCAGCACCACGGCGATCGTCGACCCGTAGCCGATCCGGGTGGTCTCGCCGACGATGTTGGTGGTGATCACCATCGACAGCAGCTCCAGGCCTGGAAGGATGGTCCCCCCACCCATGATGTAGACGAGATCGAACGCGCGCAGCGACTCGATGATCGTGACCACGAGGATGACCACGTTGATCGGTTTCATCACCGGGAAGATGATTCGGCGGAATGTCGTCCACGCTCCGGCGCCGTCGATCACGGCGGCCTCGCGCAGCGAGGGCTCGACCGCCTTCAGCCCAGCGAGGTACAGCACCATCACGTAGCCCGCCTGTCGCCAGGATGCGGCGACGAGGACCGCCCACAGGTTCAGATGCGGGTTGCCAAGCCAGTCGATCAGATTGTTGTTCGCCGTGCGCCCGAGGACACTGTTGACCAGGCCGTAGTTCGGCGAATAGATCATCTCCCAGATAAGCCCGATCAACGCCAGCGACAGCATCACCGGCAGGAACAGGACGGTCTGGTAGATGCGGCTGCCGCGCAGATTGCGGTCGATCAAAACCGCAAAGAGCATCCCGAGCGGAGTGGCAAACCCGACGAACACCCCGAGCCAGATGAAATTGTGCTCCACCGCCGGCCAGAACTGCGGGTCGATGTGGAACGCGTAGCTGTAGTTGGCGGTGCCGATGAAGTTGATCGAGGAGATCCCTCCGACTCCGGACCAGTCGGTGAACGACAGAACCACCGAGCTGATCGCCGGAAACCAGATGAACACCAGGTCGGCCAGCAGCGGGATCCCGAGCAGCGCCGCGATGACCCACTTGTCACGCTTTGTGAGCACCCGCATCCGTGGCCGCGCCCGCCAGATCAACCGCCGGGCGCGGCCAGCGTCAATGCCTTCCATCAGAAGGGCCTACGAGGGAGCTAGGCCTTGGCGAAGACGACCTTCGCCTGAGCCTCGAGGCTGCTCTGGATCGAGCTGATATTCGAAGACGACGGGTTGTTGATGAAGCTGTCGACAGCAGCGGCGACGGTGTTGTCGGCGAACCCCGGATCGCTGTCGCGGTCCATGAACTGCGAGATGTTCTTGGCCTGCTTGATCACCTGAACTGACTTCTTCTGGATCGCGTCGTATGCCGGGTCGTGGACGTCGCTGGCCACCGCCACATCCCACTTGTCGTACTTCAGGTAGTTCTTCTCGGCGGCACCGCTGCCGATGTACTCGAGCAGCTTGGCGGCGGTGGAATAGTTCTGCGTCTTCTGCGAGATGCAGAACCCGTCCATCGGCGCGTCCATGAAGTCCTGCCCCCACTTCGGGTTGATCTCCGGATAGACGAAGAAGTCCAGATCGGACAGGTCGGCCTTGTCTGAGACGTACTGGGCGGCGATCTGATTGGTCCCCTGGAAGATCATGCCGGCCTGCTTCTGCTCGAGCGTCTTGCAGGCGTCCTCCCAGATCCGGCCGGTCGCGCCGGCCTGAACGTACGGCATCAGCTCCGCCCACTGCTTGAACACAGCAGTCACGCGCTTGTCGGTCCATGGAACCTGGTGGCGCATCAGCTGCATGTGGAATTTGAATCCGTTGAGCCGCAGGTTGATGATGTCGAACGTCCCCAGTGCCGGCCAGCCGTCCTTCTGCCCGAACGCGAATGGGATCAGGCCGTCAGTCTTCATCTGCTTGCAGAGCGCGATCAGCTGATCCCAGGTCTTCGGGATCTGGTAGCCCTTCGACCTGAACGTGCTCTTGTTGTAGAAGATGACCCAGGGGTAGTTGTAGATCGGAACGATGTAGTACTTGCCGTTCAGGCCCTTGCAGCCCGCCTTCACCGCTGGCGAGAAGTTGTGGCCGATCTTCGCCCAGACATCGTCGATCGAGTGGATCAGCCCCTGCTTGGCGAACACCTGGACGCGATAGCCGGCGAACCACGTGAAGAGATCGTTGGGCGTGCCCTGCAGATACGAGGTGATGTCGTTCTGGAAGGTGTTGTGATCAACCGTGTTGATCGTGACGCCGATCTTAGTGGCCTTCTCGGCCGCTGAGATCAGCGACGCGAAGGCTTTCTTCGTGGCAGGATCGGAGTAGTTCGAGCCGAAGCTGACGTGCCCGCCGCTCGTGCTGCGTGCGAGCCTTGCGAAGGCCGGCGACGTGGGTGCGCCAAACACAGTGGCCGGCAAGGCCAGAGCGCCGGCTGTCGTCGCCGCGCCCTTCAGGAACTTCCGGCGATCGATCGAGTCTGGGCCTGTCGCCGCAGTCGCGCTGTTTTCAGCCATTCTTCCTCTCTCCCGTGTCGTTGAGGGATCCGGGTCCCCCAGATGTGACGTCACACCTTCCCGAGCGTGTGACCGGTCACACTAAACCGAAAGTCACACTCCTGTCAACCCCCGGCCGGCTACCCCCGACGTTTGGAGATCACCCCGGTCGAACGCCCGGCGTCGCGGGCGTCGGACGCCTCACCGTCGCGTGAGCACCGCCGGCGCCGCCGTCGATGCACGGACCGCCAGTTCGGGACTGACCAGAGCCGGCTCGCGTGGCGCGTCGAGCGAACCGTCGATCGCGTCCACGAGCACCTGTAGCGCCCGTGCCCCAAGCTCAGAGAAGTTCTGGCGAACTGTTGTCAATGGCGGCGCGTAGTAAGCCGATTCGGGGGTGTCGTCGAAGCCGACGATCGAGACGTCGTCCGGGACGCGCAACCCGGCCTCGTGCATCGCCAGCAGCACCCCCAGCGCCATCTGGTCGTTGGCGACGAACACCGCGGTCACGGCGGGATCGGCGGTCAGCCGCACGCCGGCCTCATAACCACTCCGGGCACTCCAATCTCCCCGAATCGCCGTCGTCAGCGGCGCGCCGCTGACGCGTAACGTCTGTCGCCAGCCGTCGTGCCGCAGTCGGGCTTCGACCGAGGCCTCTGGGCCTGCGACGTGGTGCACGGTGCGATGCCCGAGCCCCAGCAGGTGGCCGGTTGCGAGCTCGGCGCCACGGCGCTGGTCGACCGCGACAACCGGGACGCCCTGCTCTGGCCCGGCCTCGACCGCGACCAGCGGTACCCCCGCCTCGAGCTTCGAGATCGCCTGCGCGGCGCGGCGCCAGGAGACGATCACGAGCACGCCTTCGACGCCACCGAGCGTCAGTCGCTGAACCGCATGCCGCAGCGACGGCTCGTCGGGCGTTCGCATCGAGATGATGGTCAGCAGGTAGCCGGCGCGGTCGGCGGCCTGTGAGATTGCGTGTTGTGTGCACGCCGGTCCATACAGCGTGGGGTCGTGGCTGACCAACCCGAGCGTGTGGCTGCGCCCGGTCGCCAACGCGCGCGCAGCCGGGTTCGGGCGGTAGCTGAGTTCCTCCATCGCCGTGAGCACGCGCTCGCGAGTCTCCGGGCTGACTCGCGGACTCCCGTTGAGCACGCGGGACACGGTCTGATATGAGACCCCAGCCGCCTGCCCGACGACGCGCAAGCCCGGTGGGCGTTCGCGTCGGCTCGGCGGCGGTACCTTGCCCTGATCGTTGTCGGCCATCAATCGCTCTCCACTGACATTCGCGGGCCCCGGAAACCCTAGAGCACCGGTGATGCGGGCACCGGCGGGATCGCTGAGAACGGCGCCCGGAGCCGCGATCTCACCCTGCCGGAGTCGGGCGCCCCAGGTCCGACGTCATGGTTCTGCGGGTCGTTCCGTATGTATTCGCGCGACGGGGATGTAATCGCCGCACGTAGCTGTCGATGCATGTGAAGAAACGCGCAAAGGAGCGACAGATGAAGCGGAAGGGCGCAGTTGGAAGGAACCGGATCATGGTGGGCATCCTGGCGTTCACGATCGCTGTGATGGCGTTCACGGCTGCGGTCGCGTTGGCAGCGAACGTCGCCGGCGATGGAACGCTTGTCGGCTCGACCGGTAGCGACGCGATCAAGGCCGGCAATGGCAACGACATGATCTGGGGGCGTGGCGGCTCCGACAGCATCACGGCAGGTGAAGGCAACGACGTGATCGACGGCGGCGGCTCGTGCCCAGCCGGACTCGCGCCTGGCGACTATCCGAACGGACTGCCCGGGGCCGACTACTGCCAGCACGGACCGTCTGGCACGTTCGGCACCGACAGCATCAAGGCCCTTGACGGCTCCGACACGGTCTACGGCAACGGTGGCCCCAACACCATCACCCTTGGCGACGGGGCCGACACGGTCTTCGCCTACGGCGGCCCGAACACCGTCAAGGTACTCAACGGGCACGACACGATCAACGCCTACGGGACCGGCACCTACACGACCGGCACGGGCGAGGACACGATCAACGCGCAGTTCAGCAAAGGTCTCACGATCAAGTGCGGCAGCAGCCACACGACCGTAGTCACGTTCATCGGCGCGGACGACAGCATCTCGGCCCTCTGCACCGTCAAATTCGTCTCGCAGCAGCAGCCCGTCCCGGGGCAGACCTCGAGCACGCGGACCTTGGCGAAGACGGCGGGCAAGGCGGCTGCGCCAAGAAGAGCGTGAAACAGGAACCGCATGAGCCCGCTCTCGCCGGCGTACGGCAGAACTTTCCAGAGCCGACGGGGAGACTCGAACTCCCGACCCCTTCATTACGAGTGAAGTGCTCTACCAGCTGAGCTACGTCGGCGACGGGATCCCAGTGTATCTGCGCTTGGGCGCACCCATCCTTCTCTTCACGAACCACACAAACGGGCCGCCGTGCGGCAGGGCCGCAACGGCTACAGCGAGGTCACGATCTCCTTGATGTTGATCCCCTTGCCGTTGCCCTGCTGCTTGATCGCACCGAAGTCGCTCTGGACGGTGTCGAGCGCAGCCAGGTTGCCGCCGGTGATGTCCGACTTCAGCTTTGAGAGCTCACCCGTGACCTTGGTGATCGGCGTCGCCAGGAACGACAGCAGCTTGCTGCCCTTGACGTCGCCCGCCATCACCTTCACCTCGTGGTAGACGAACACCGCCGCGACCGCGGCCTTGAGGACCGTGAACTTGTGCGTGAAGCCGTGCAGGTCGCCCGCCTTGTAGGGCTTCCAGATGAAGTGATCGAAGACGTAGAACGCGGCTCCCGCGTGCAGCAGGAACTTCGCGACGTCGGTGGCTGTCGCCGGCCGTGCGACCGCATCGTGGCGCACCACCAATGCCGGCCGATTCCCAGCGGCGGATGCCGACGCAACCGCGCTCCCACCGCCAGCCAAAACGAGCGCACCGAGGCACGCCGTGACTGCCACCAGCATTTGAAGACGTCTGTTGATGGTCATGTCGAGCAAGTTACCGCCACCGGCCTGATCAGGAGAGCCCGCGCGAGCGCCGCCAGTCATCCGCCAGCAGCGCCCAGCGCTCGTGATCGCGCCAGCGTCCGCTGATCTTCAGGTACCGCGGCGAGTAGCCCTCACGCTTGAACCCCGCGCCCTGCGCCAGCGCGATCGATGCCTGGTTGCCCGGCTGGATGTTCGCCTCGAGCCGATGCAGGCGCAGCTCGACGAACGCGGCTCGGAGCACCAGCTCGATCGCCTCGCGCATGTAGCCCTGCCCGGCGTAGCGCTCGGCCGCCGCATAGCCGAGGTAGGCGCTCTGCAGCGACCCGCGCGCGATCTGCGAGATGTTGAAGAAGCCGATGATCTGATCGTCGGCGACCCGGCAGACGAGCAGCGCCTGGAAGTCAGCCCGGCCGGCGTCCTCCAGATAGGCGGCGAACCGCGCCGCGTCGGTCGGCGCGCTCGCCCAGGGCCGGTGGAACCCGCGGCTCTCGCGCATCAGTGACACGAACTCATGCTCATCCGAACGGCGCGGGGCGCGTACATACACACGGGCGACCTCGCGATCGCCGGGCTCGTCGTCAACCCCTGCCACTCGATGCCACAGACCAGCCATCAGTCACTCACCCGAGGTACCCCTTACCCCGCCGCCAGCACGGTCCCGAGCCGATAGGTGAGTGCCTCGAGCGCAAGATCCTCACTCACATTCAACTGGAAGCGCTGGCGTGTGTCCTCCACGAGCTCGACCGCCCGCCGCAGCGCACCGGGATCGGCCCCGTGCGCGACCCCCGCATCAACGCGCAGCTCGCCCAGCCGGTCGGTGTTCCGCACCAGGTCAGGGGCCCCGATCGCCAGCGCCACGAGGTCGAGCAGCCACGCCTCGATCAGGTCGAGCGCCAGCTCCAGCTCGCCGGTCTCGACCCGCCGCCGCACGCGCCGGATGCGCTCGCCCCACTCCGTCTCGGCACGCCGCCGCTCGCGGCTCGGAAGCAGCTCGGCCTCGGCCGCCTGGCGCTCCTTGAGCTCTACCTCGACGCGCTCGCCACGCGCCCGCACGGCCGCGAGCAGCCCGTCCCACGGCGCCGCAGCCCCCGCCTCGCCGGACAGCGCCCGCCGCACCAGCTCGACCGCGCGCTCACGCAGCTCGGCGCCCTCCGGCTCGGCCAGCGCCCGCGCCCGCCCGGCATCGTCGAGGCTGAGCCGCGCGTAGGCGTCGGCGAGTTCCGCCGCCACGCCCAAAGCCACCAGCTCCGCCGCCACTTCCGCCAGCGTCGGCGGGTCGAAGCGCACCAGCTGACAGCGTGAGCGGATCGTCGGCAGCACGTCGGCGAGCTGGTCCGTGATCAGGATCAGGTGCACGAACGCGGCCGGCTCCTCGAGCGTCTTCAGCAGGCGGTTGGCGGCCTCATCCCCGAACTGCTCGGCGCTCTCGATCACGAACACCCGCCGCTCCGACTCGAACGGCGTCTTCACCGCCGCCGCGACCACCGGCCCGTCGACGTCGGCCACCAGCACCTCGTGCGCCCCGCTCGGGACCACCCAGGTCAGGTCCGGGTGTACCCCGGCCAGCGCGCGCGCTTGCGCGCTGGCCGGATCGGCCGCGCCGTGCGACAGCAACCGCGCCGCGAACTCGCGCGCGATCGCCCGCTTGCCGGAGCCGCCCGGGCCGTGGAACAGGTAGGCGTGCGAGGGCCGGCCGCGGGGCTCGAGCACCGGGCCGAGCACCGCAAGCGCGTTCGGATGTCGCTCCAACACGTCCAGCATCGCCCGATCGTAAGCTACGTGCCCTCCATGAGCCAGCGCGGACGGCTGATCACGATCGAGGGCGTCGATGGCGCCGGCAAGACCACGCTCGCGACCGGCCTGCAGAGGGCGCTTTCACTCGCGGGAGTGCAGCTGCGGCTGCTGCGCGAGCCGGGCGGGGTGCAGACCTCCGAGGCCGTGCGCGCCCTGGTGAAGGACCCGGCCCTGACGGTCGGCGCGCGCACCGAGGCGCTGCTCTACGCAGCGGCCCGCGCGCAGCTGGTGCAGGAGGCCCTGGAGCCGGCGCTCGCACGCGGCGAGTGGGTGCTGCTCGACCGCTTCGTCGACTCCTCGCTGGCCTACCAGGGCGCGGGACGCGAGCTCGGGATCGAAGCGGTGCGTGAGCTCAACCTGTTCGCCACCGGCGGCCTGACACCCGACCGAACCCTGCTGCTCACGCTCGATCCGGCATCCGCGCAAGCGCGCGCGGATGCCCGGGGAGAAGCTCCCGACCGGCTCGAACAGGAGGGCGCCGACTTCTTCGCCCGGATCGCGGCGGCCTACCAGCAGCTCGCCGAGGCCGAGCCGCAGCGCATCCGCGTGCTCGACGCGTCGCTGCCACCCGAGGAGGTCGTTGCCCAGGCGCTCGCGGCGTTGGCGGACTTGCTACCCGGGTAGGAGAGTGGTAGCATCGAGCTCATGAAATTGAGCGTGAGCCTCAGCGAGAAGGAGGTCGAGTTTCTCGACTTCTACATCACGGAGCACGATCTTGAGACGCGATCCGCGGGCCTCCAAGCCGCTCTGCGCGCACTGCGCGATGTGGAGCTCGAGTCCGCATATGACTACACCTTCAGCGAGGAGGGAAGTTACGAGGATCCGGCGATCCTCGCTGAGTGGGAGCGTATGGCCGACGAAGCTCGCGAGAAGAAACGCAAGGAACTGGAGGCCGAGCTCGAGGCTCTACGACATGCGTCGCGGTGACGTGTACCTCGTCGACTTCGAGCCCTCTCAGGGTGCGGAGGTCAACAAGCGGCGGCCAGCCGTGATTGTGAGCAACGAGGGAGCCAACCGAAGCGTGCGACAGCGACGATGGGGAGTGATCGACGTCGTACCCCTCACCAGCCGCGTTTCCGAGGTTCAGCCATATCAGGTGCTGATTCCCGCAGAGGAGTGCGGCCTGCGTCGCGACTCTCGCGCGCAAGCTGAGCAGGTGCGCGCCGTCTCGTTCGGCCGGCTGTTGGAGTACCTGGGGCACGTCCCGACGCCATTGATGCGACAGATCGACGACGCGCTGCGGATTCAGCTGGCGCTGTAGCCGTGCGGGTGCGCCTGGGCGAAGGCCCAGGCGTCGGCGATCATGTCGGTGAGCTCGGGCCGCTTCGGCGCCCAGCCGAGCTCGTCGCGGATCTTCTGCGCGGCGGCGACCAGCTGTGGGGGGTCGCCGGGCCGGCGCTCGGCCTCGACGGCGGCGATCGAGTGACCGGTCACCTGCTCGACCGCGGCGATCACCTCGCGCACGGAGAAGCCGTTGCCGTTGCCGAGGTTGAAGATCCGGTGCTCGCCCTGACGTGCGTTCACGAGTGCGAGCACGTGCGCTGCGGCGAGGTCGTCGATGTGGATGTAGTCGCGCACCGCCGTGCCGTCCGGCGTCGGGTAGTCGCTCCCGAAGATCTGGACCGAGTCGCGCTGGCCGAGCGGCACCTTGAGGATGTTGGGGATCAGGTGCGTCTCGGGCTCGTGGTCCTCGCCGGCCTCGCCGTGGGCGCCGGCGACGTTGAAGTAGCGCAGGCTGACGCCGCCGATCCCGTGTGCCAGGCAGAAGTCGCCGATCAGATGATCGGCTGCGAGCTTCGACGCGCCGTATGCGTTCTGCGGACGCGGCGGCGCCGTCTCGGGGATCGGGACCTCGTCCGGCTGGCCGTAAACGGCGCAGGTGGAGCTGAACACGAGCCGCGGCACACCTGCGGCGACCATCGCCTCCAGCAGGTTCAGCGTGCCGGTCACATTCGTGCGGTAGTAGAGCTCGGGGCGCTCGACGGACTCGCCCACGAGCGCCAGCGCGGCGAAGTGCAGCACGCCATCGAAGTCCCCGGCGCCCAGCGCTTGGCGCGAGTCCTCGGGGTTGCGCAGGTCCCCCACGACCAGCCGCGCCGCTGCCGGAACCGCCTCGCGGTGGCCGCGCTCCAGGTTGTCGAACACCACGACCTCGTGGCCGTTTTCGAGCAGCAGGCGCGCGACGATCGAGCCTATGTAGCCGGCGCCGCCGGTGACGAGAAGCCTCATTTGTGCGCGAGATCTTCGCAAACACGTAGAATCGAGCGCGCTGTGACCGAGCCCGACACAAATTTCGAGCTGGTTGATTTCGAGCAGGTGGAGGCGGCGCCCGGCACCGCGCTGCTGCGCGTCACCGCCCATCCGTCCGCCGCGATGGGCAACGGCCCGCTGGCGCTCGTGATCAAGAACGGCGAGCAGGAGCACCGGCACGAGCAGCTGCCCGCGCTCCCCGGGCCACCCGGGCTGATCCGGACGGCGTTCTCGGCGCCGGCCGCACAGGTTGTGGAGGGCGCCACCTATGCGCTGGCGCTTCCCGACGGCCAGGCCGTACCGCTGCCGGCCCCGGCGCAGCGGCGGGCCGCGATGGCCACGGGTCCGGGCGCTGCGGCGACGCCGGTGGCCAGCGGGCCACCGGCGGAGGAGTCCGAGTCGTCCAGGCTGGTCGAGGCGGAGCGCCAGGCCGAGTCGCGGCGGCTCGCGATCACGGAACTCGAGCGGCGGCTGCAGAGCGAGCGCGAGCGGCGCTCGGCCGCCGAGTCCGACCTCGCGCAGCTGCGTTCCGAGCGTGACGGCGCCGTGTCCGAGCGCGAGGCGGCGCTGGCCGAGCGCGACGAGGCGGTGGCCGACCGCGACCAGGCCGAGGCACGGGCGCGCGCCGCCGCCGCCAACGCGGGCACGCTCGAGGCCCAGGTCCGCGCCGCAGCCGACGCGGCGACGCGCACGCAGGCCGCGCTCGAGGCGGAGCTTGCGGACCGGGTGTCGGAGCTCGAGCGCACCCGCGATGCCGCGCAGGTCGCGCAGGCGCGGGCGCACGCCAGCCGGATCGAGGCCACCACGCTTGACGAGCAGCTAGCGCACGCCCAGGCGCAGCTGTCGGTGTTGCAGCGGGCGCTCGACGAACACGACGCCGCCCCCCACGCGCACGCCGAGCACGGCGACGCGGATCACGAGACGCTGCGCCAGCACAACGCCGAGCTCGAGTCGACGCTCGCCGAGCTCGATCACGCGATGGCGGCACGCGCCGCCGAGATCGACCTGCTGCGGCAGGCGGTCGCGGACGGAAACGAGAAGCGCAAGCGCGCCGAGGAGGCACTCGTCTCGGCGAGCGCCGAGCACGCGCTCCGGACCGAGTCGCTGGCGCTCGAGGCCGAGCGCCGCAACGCCTGATCCGGGCGCCGCGAATCCCGCGCGAGCCGGGCTTTCGGGGCCCCGACCGCTAAAATTAATACCGCTGCAACAGTGCCGTTTTCGGCGCTCGCAGGGTTCCTCTGGAGGCTTTCCGTCCGGCCCGAGCGGGATGCTTCGCGACCCCCTAACAGAGCAGAGGAAACAGCACTCGGCAAGCGGCACGAGAAGGAGATCGCAACATGGCGAACACCCCGCAGTCCCCAACAACCGATAGAGCGTCAGGGCAGGGCCTCTCGATCGAGCGGTACTTCACGGAGGCCGGGCAGGAGCCCTTCGCGACGGTCGACTGGGAGCTGCGCGATGCGCGCATCGGCCACGGTGGCAAGGTCTCGTTCGAACAGACCGGGGTGGAGTTCCCGCGAACGTGGTCGCAGAACGCGACCAACATCGTGGCCCAGAAGTACTTCCGGGGCCGGCTCGGCTCGGCCGAGCGCGAGTACTCGGTCAAGCAGATGCTCAAGCGGGTCGCCGGCACGATCGCCGGCTGGGGCGCCGCGCGCGGATACTTCGCCTCAGACGCCGACGAGCTCGCCTTCGAGGACGAACTCACCCACATCCTTCTGCACCAGATGGCGGCGTTCAACTCGCCCGTCTGGTTCAACGTCGGCTGGCACCCCGAGGGCAGCCCCAAGATGCAGGCGAGCGCCTGCTTCATCCTCTCGGTCGACGACACGATGGAGTCGATCCTCGAGTGGAACACCAAGGAGGGCATGATCTTCCGCGGCGGCTCCGGCTCGGGGATCAACCTGTCGCGCATCCGCGGGTCGATGGAGCACCTGAGCCGTGGCGGCACCGCCTCCGGCCCGGTCTCGTTCATGCGCGGCGCCGACGCCTGGGCCGGCTCGATCAAGTCAGGCGGCGGCACCCGCCGCGCCGCCAAGATGGTCGTGCTCGACGTCGACCACCCGGACATCCGCGAGTTCATCTGGTGCAAGGCCAAGGAGGAGGACAAGGCCGCCGCGCTGCGTG
>WQWK01000024.1 GCA_009785395.1 Conexibacteraceae bacterium | reverse complement strand
GAGCATCGCCGCAGGCATCCGCACCGCTGTCAACAACATGTCCTACAACTCCGGCAGCCACCAGTACATCGACCCGGTCGGGCTCAACTCGCACGCGGTCGGCGGACCGAACGGCCCAATCAGCTCCACCGCCTACGACCAGACGGCCAACGTGTTCGGCTTGGAGTTCGGGCTCGCTCCGGACGCCGACAGGCAGACGATCGCCGACGGCCTCGCCGCCAACGTTGTGTCGCTCGGGAACCATCTGGCGACGGGCGCCAACGGCTCGAAGTACATCCTGCCGGTGCTGACCCAGTACGGCTACGGCAACCTCGCCTACCTGGTGGCCACCAACCCCACCGCTCCCGGCTGGGGCCAGTGGTTCCTGCAGTGCGGCGCCACGACGATGTGGGAGGCGTGGGAGGACAGCACGTGCAGCTCGGCGCGCTCCCGCGACCATGCGTTCATGGGCACGGTCGATGACTGGCTGTTCGGCAACGTGGCCGGGATCGAGCCGAGCTCGCCGGGCTTCCAGACGGTCGCGATCGACCCGAGCCCGGTCGGTGATCTCACCTCCGCGTCGGGCAGGGAGGCGACGCCCTACGGGCCCGTGAGCGATCGCTGGACCCGCTCCGGGACGAGCTTCCAGCTCAGGGTCGATGTCCCGGTGGGCTCGCAGGCGACGGTGTGCGTCCCCGCGGCCACTGCCGGTTCGGTGACCGCCGCCGGCCAGCCTCTCTCCAAGGCGGACGGAGTCACGGTCACCGGCATGCAGGGCTCATGCCTGCAGTTGCAGGTCGGGTCGGGGACCTACCGGTTCGACTCGACGATGTCCTAGCTCCGCGCACATCGGCGGCATTGGAGCGGGCCGACGGCGGCCCTCTCCGAGCCGCCGGCGTCACTCGCCTGAAGATGCGGTGCGCCCGCTTGTGCCGAGCGGGCGCACCTCACGCACATCGACACCGGCGGCGCGCAGAGTCTCGATGCCGGCGGCTGGGCCCGGCTCCACATATGCGGTGTCAAGCTCGGCCGCCGCGACGATCACGTTGAGTCCGTGGCCGTCGAACTTGGTTGCCTCCGACACGACGGTGGCGTGGCGTGAGCGCAGGATCATCGCCCGTTTGACAGCCGCCTCGTCCGGGTCCGGATCGGTGAGGTAACCGCTGGACTCGATGGCCTTCACGGAGAAGATCACACGGTCGGCGAAGTAACCCGAGATGCTCTCGAGTGTCTCCGTTCCGACGAACGAGCTTGTGAGCTTGCGGTAGCGGCCGCCGAGGCCGATCAACTCGACCAGTGGGCTCTCCGACGCTCCCACGAGTGTCATCACGGGTTGCGAGTTCGTCAGCAGGGTGACCCGCAGGTCAGCCGCGAGAATCTCCCGCACGACGAAATATGCCGTCGTCGAGGAGTCGATGAACAGGGTCTCCTCGCTTGCCACTGTCTTCGCCACCGCCTCTGCGAGGGCCGTCTTCGCCTCGACCTGCTGGTTGAGGCGCCTGTGGAACGAATCCTCATGCGCCGCGAGCTCAGGCAGTACCGCGCCGCCGTGTGTCCGCCGCGCAAAGCCACTGTCAGCGAGGATCGAGAGGTCGCGCCGCGCGGTCATCGGTGAGATGCCGAAGTCCTCCTCCAGCGTGGCCGTCGCCACGCTTCCCTGCTCGCGCAGACGTTCGAGGATGAGCCGCCGGCGCTCGGCTGGGACGAGAGGGCGAGTGGGACGCTCGCTGTCAGCCATCACACAAGCCTCGCATAAGGGGCGGCTGAGTGCCACCCCTTGAGATGCTCGCTAATCGAGCCGGAAGATCTGCTCGAGCGCCGGCGGCCCCGCGGCTGGGACGCGCCGATCCAGCAGTGGCGCCATGTGGTCCTGCCAGCGGGTGCTGATCTCCTGTGCGGCCATGTGCGCGGCGGCGGCAGCGAGGTCGTCTGACTCGAAGTAACCGAACACATCGGTGCCGGCACGGAAGATCGAGTAATTGCGGATGCCGGCGTCGGTCAGCGCCTGCAGCATCTCCGGCCACACCTCTCGGTGTGCCGCCACATACTCATCGATCCGGTCGGGGTGAACGTGAAGGACAAACGCGCTGCGCTCAGTCATTGACATCCGACTCCTGAACTATGACCACGACGAGCTGACGAGGACCGTGCACTCCCTCGACACGTTCGAGCTCGATGTCGGAGGTGGCGGACGGGCCTGAAATGAAGGTCACCGGGCGGCGGTCCTCGGCGACGGCCGCATGAAGGCGTGTGAGCGCCTCGGGCAGAAGCGCGACGATCTGCTCTCCGTGCACGACGCAGATGTGGAGGTCGGGAACGAGGCTGAGCAGGCGCCGGCCCTCCTGCGGTGCACCGGAGAGCGCGATCGTGCCGGTCTCGGCGACCGCGACGGTGCAGCCGGTGATGACGCCGTCAAGCTCGTCGAGCTGCCGGGCGCTGAGGGCATCGTCGCGGACGAGCTCGGCTCCGGCGTGCTCGGCCTCGTCCTGCTCGGCGCCGACCCGCTCGAGCCACGCCTGTGGCAGGCCCTCACGCGGGATCGCCAGACGCTCGGCTCCGTGGCGGACCGCCGCGGCGGCGATCGCGTCCGCGAGCCCGCCGGGACTGACCGTCACAACCTCGGCCCTGTAGTCGGCAACCCGGTCATGGAACAGCCGCACGAGCTCGGCCTGGGAGCGGGTGTCAGCCCGGCGGTACTCGCGCGAGGCTGGGCCCGGCCGGGCCGCGCCAGCCAGCGCGGCCCGAACGTTCAACAGAATCGTCTCCCGGGCGGCGCTCATTGGTCCCCCCTGGGGGGCGCCTCGGGGCGCTCGTCCATGAAGCTCGCATCGCCGATCGGGCGCAGGTCACGCGTCCGCGTCCAAGCCGCGAGCGGGCCCGGGAGGCGGCGGATCACCCCGGCGCGCGCGAGCGGCCGCTGTATGAGGCGGCCGATCCGCTGGGCGAAGCGGATGCGCCGGCCGCTGCCGAGCATCCAGGCCGCCGCCCGCATGACGGTGCGCTCAGCGGGCCCGCCGACTGTGTCGACGGCCTGGCCGCGGAGGTGCAGCAGGATCCGGGGGATGTCGATCTTGACGGGACACACCTCGTAACAGGCACCGCACAGAGTTGACGCGAACGGGAGTGACGGCGCCTTGTCGATGCCGACGAGCTGCGGGGTGAGGATCGCGCCGATCGGGCCGGGATAGACGGAGCCGTAGGCGTGCCCGCCGGTGCGCGAGTAGACGGGGCAGACGTTCAGGCAGGCGCTGCAGCGGATGCAGTGCAGCGCCTCGCGGCCGACCTCGTCCCGCAGCACCCGGGTGCGTCCGTTGTCAAGTAACACGACGTGTAATTCCTGTGGACCGTCACTGTCAGTCACCCCTGTCCAGAGTGACGTGTAGGGGTTCATGCGCTCGCCGGTGGACGAGCGCGGCAGCAACTGCAGGAATACCTCGAGGTCGGCGAGCGTCGGCACGAGCTTCTCGATCCCGACGATCGAGACCAGCACCGGCGGCAGCGTGGTGCACATGCGGCCGTTGCCCTCGGACTCGACAACGCAGAGCGTGCCGGTCTCCGCCACGCCGAAGTTGGCGCCGCTGACTCCGACCTTGGCCCGCAGGAACCGCTCGCGCAGGTACAGGCGGGCCGCCTCGGCGAGCACCGCCGGCTCGTCGGACTCGATCTCGGGCGCGATTGTGCGCTTGAACAGGTCGCGGATCTCGGTGCGGTTGCGGTGGATCGCGGGCACCAGGATGTGCGATGACCAGTCGCCGTCGAGCTGCAGGATCAGCTCCGCGAAGTCAGTCTCCAGAGCCTCGATCCCGTGCCGCGCAAGGGCCGCGTTCAGCTCGATCTCATCGGTCGTGAGCGACTTCACCTTGACGACCTCATCGACGCCATGACCGCGCGCGACGTTCGCGACGATCTCACACGCCTCGGCCCCGTCACGCGCCCAGTGGACGGTCGCGCCGGCGTCGGTGAGCGCCTGCTCGAACTGGAGCAGGTAGGTGTCGAGGTTCGCGATCACGTCGGCCTTGATCGCGCTGCCCGCGTCGCGCAGGGCCTGCCAGTCCGGCAGTTCCTCGACGATCCGGGCCCGCTTGGCCCGGATCGTCGCAGTGGCGTGCCCGAGGTTCGTCCGCAACTGCGCGTCGGCCAGTTCCCGGTGCGCGGCGCGCTCAAAGCTCTCTTGTGGGAGTCTCATCGGCTCGCGAGGATCTCCGCGAGGTGAACCACCCGCGCCGGTGCCGCGCGGCGGGAGAGCCCGCCGCCGATCTGCATCAGACAGGAGCCGTCGAGCGCCGTGCAGAACTCCGCCCGGGTGCTGGTGATCGCGCCGCACTTGTCGGACAGGATCGCGCTCGAGGTGTCCGCGTTCTTGATCGAGAACGTGCCGCCGAACCCGCAGCACTCGGTGGCCTGGGGGAGCTCGACGAGATCGAGCCCGCGCACGTTGCGCAGCAGGCGCAGCGGCGCGTCACCCACGCGCGTGACCCGCAGCGAGTGGCACGTCGGGTGATAGGTCACGCGATGCGGGAACGTGGCGCCGACATCCTCGACCCCGAGGCGATGGACCAGGAACTCGGAGAGCTCCTGCGTGCGCTCGATCACGGGATCGTCGATCCCCAGCAGCTGCGGGTAGAGCTCGCGGACCGCGCCGACACACGAGGATGAGGGCGCGACCACCGCGTCAAAGGCGCCGAACACCTCCACGAACCGCTGCGCGAGCGGCAGCGCGTCACGGGGATATCCCGCGTTCATGTGCATCTGGCCGCAGCAACCCTGGACGCGCGGCACGACGACCTCGTGCCCCAGGCGGGCCAGGACGGTCGCGGTCGCGCGGACCGCGTCCGGGAACATCGTGTCGCCGACGCAGGTGGTGAACAGCCCGATCCTCACCGCGCGTCCCGCCCCACTGGCTGCCACCCCGCCGGCTCCCGCACCGCCGGCTCGCGCACCGCCGGTTCGCGCATGCTGCCGGAGCTTGCGCCAAATGCATCACAATTGCGATGGACTTTCGAAGTGCTTCCGTTAGGGCTTTGCAAATCCTATTTGACTTTCGGAATCGGGCTCGGTTAGATTTCCGGGAAGATGGAGGGTCGGGAGCTTATACCGAATTTCTCGCAGAAAGAGCGGATGGACCGCGTCCTGCGGATGCTCGAAGCGCGCGATTCCGTTCACGTTACGGAACTTGCGGAACTGTTTTCGATTTCTGAGGTGACGGTTCGGAGCGATCTCGCGAGTCTGGCAAAGCAGGGACTCGTCGCGCGGGTACGTGGCGGCGTCAGGGCGATCGATCAGGGCAACACGGAGGTCGGCTTCGACATGCGCCTCAGGCTTGACGTCGAACGTAAGCGGGCGATCGCGAAGGCGGCTGCGGCGATGGTCGAGGAGGGGGACGCGGTGGCGCTGGACGCGAGCACCACCGCCTACTACCTCGCGCTCGAGCTGCGCGCCAAGCGTGAGCTCGTGGTCGTGACGAACGGACTGCTGGTCGCCACGGCGCTGGCCGACGCTCCGGGCATCACCGTGCTCGTAACGGGCGGGATCCTGCGCCTGTCGGCGATGTCGCTGGTCGGAGACCTGGGCACCGACGTGCTCCGGACGACGCGCATCAACATGGGCTTTCTCGGTGCGCGCGGAGTGAGCCTGGAGCGCGGGCTCATGGATCTGAGCCCGGACGAGGTGAGGATCAAGCAGGAGATGGCGGACGCGTGTGAGCGTGTCTACGGGATCTTCGACGGCGGCAAGTGGCACCGCAGCGCGCTGCTCGCGTTTGTCGCGCCGGAGGACCTCGCGGGCATCATCACCGACTCGAGCGCTCCCGCCACGGAGGTTGACGCGTGGCGCGATGCCGGGGTCGACGTGATGCTGGTCGATCCCGGCCCGCATGAGCCGCTCCCGGTCCGCCCGCGTGATTTGAGACGTGCAGTTCGAAACGATGAGGCGGTTGGTTGATGAGCGGAGCTGTGAGAACGCTGGACGGCATCCCGGCGCCGGTGAGCCACTGGGACGACGACGCGGCGGGTCCGCTCGACCTGCTGGACGGGCTCGTCTACCGGTCCAACCTGCTCGGCGCCGACCGCGCGCTCGCCAATCAGGGCGGCGGTAACACGTCCGCGAAGACGACCGTCAACGATCACACGGGCCGCAGCGTGCGGGCGCTCTACGTGAAGGGCTCCGGCACCGACCTCGCGACGATCACTGTCGCCGGGTTCCCGGGGTTGCGGCTGGACGATCTGCTGCTGCTGCGCGAACGCGAGGAGATGCAGGACGCCGAGATGGTGGACTACCTGCTGCGCAGCGCGCTCAGGCCCGACCAGCCCCGCCCGTCGATCGAGACGCTGCTGCACGCGTTCGTGCCGGCCGACCACGTCGACCATGCGCACCCGGACGCCGTCATCGCGCTGACCTCGAACCCGCGGGGGCGCGAGCTCGCCGAGGCTGAGTTCGGCGACGAGGCCGTCTGGCTCGACTACGAGCGCCCGGGCTTTGCGATGTCGCGGAAGATCTGGCAGCTGCTGGAGGCCAACCCGAAGGCGCGTGCGGTCCTGCTCGCAAAGCACGGCCTCGTCACCTGGGGCAGCAGCGGCGCCGAGAGCTACGCGGCCACGATCGAGTTCACAACACGCGCGGCCGACGCCATCTCTCGCGCGGCCGGCGGACGCTTCGGGCTCGGTGGCTCGCGGGTCCGGCCCCTGGGGGAGGACGCGGCGCGGGAACTGCTCGCCGACACGTTGCCGACCCTGCGCGGCGCGCTGATGCAGGACACGACGCAGATGATCCTCGAGGTCGACCGCAGCCCCGAGGCGCTCGAGTTCGTGTCTTCGGCCCGCGCTCCGCAGGTCAGCCAGGTGGGCGCGCCCTGCCCGGACCACCTGATCAACACCAAGCACAAGCCGCTGGTGGTCGACTACGACCCGGCCGGCGGTGACGCCGCCGCGCTGCGCGAGGCCTTCAAACGCGGTGTCGGCGAGTACTCGCACTGGTATCGCGACTACTACGAGCGCAACGTCGATGACGAGACGCGCCCGTTCGCGTGCGACCCCGCCGGCCCACGTGTGGTGCTGGTCCCGGGGGTGGGTCTGATCACCGCCGGCCCCGAGCGCAAGCGGACCCGGGTCGCCCGCGACCTCTACCATCGCGCGATCGCTGTGCAGGACGCGGCTGACGCGCTCGGCGGGTTCCGGTCGCTGTCGGAGGAGGAGGCATTCAAGATCGAGTACTGGCCGCTCGAGCGCTACAAGCTTGCGCAGGCGCCCAAGCCACGGGAGCTCTCCGGGCGGATCGCGCTGATCACCGGCGGAGGCAGCGGGATCGGCCGTGCGACGGCGCGGCTGCTGGCCGAGCTCGGCGCGCATGTGGCGGTCGCCGACATCAACGTCGACGGCGCGATCGCGGTCGCGGACGAGCTGGTGGCGCGGCATGGGACAGGGCGTGCCAAGGCCATCCGCGTCGACGTCACCAGCGAGGACGCCGTGGTGGAGATGGTTCGCCACACGGTGCTCGAGTACGGCGGACTCGACATTCTCGTCGCCTCCGCCGGCCTGGCGAGCAGCGCCCCGGTCACGGAGACGACGCTCGCGGCCTGGGAGCGCAATTACGCGGTCCTCGCGCGGGGTACGTTCCTGTCCGCGAGGGAGGCCTTCCGCGTGATGGGTGAACAGGGCCGCGGTGGATCGATCGTCTTTGTCGCCTCCAAGAACGCGCTCGTCGCGGGCGCGAACGCGTCGGCGTACTCGTCGGCCAAGGCGGCGGCACTGCACCTGGCACGCTGCCTGGCGGAGGAGGGCGGCCCGTCCGGGATTCGTGTCAACACGGTGAACCCGGACGCTGTCATTGAGGGGTCAGCGATCTGGTCCTCAGACTGGAAGGCCGAGCGAGCGGGCACCTACGGGCTCGAGGAGGAGGATCTCCAGGAGTTCTACCAGGGGCGCACCAAGCTCGGTGTCAGTGTCTTGCCCGAGGACGTGGCCGAGGCGATCGCCTACATGGCCGGTCCGCGATCCAGTAAGTCCACCGGGAACGTGATCAACGTCGACGGTGGTGTCACGGCCGCCTACCCCAGGTGAGCCGAGCGGCCTCAGGCCGCAATGCTGCAAACCAATGGAAGGAGAGGGTGTTCATGCAGGTATTTCGGGACTTGTTCCCATCACGGAATCATGGTTCCGGGCTCACCCGGAGCCTCGTGGCGGTGCTGACCGCCGCGCTGGTCGCAGGATTCGCGGTGTCGAGCATCGCTTCGGCGAGCACCCGGCACGCGCGCAGCGCATCCGCCGCTGCCGGGCTCAAGACGGGCCTCAACGTGTTCGTCGTGCCCAAGCAGCTCGGCAACTCGTATTTCACCGTGTCGGACAGCGTCAAGAGCGGCGGTGCTCTGGCTGCCCTGAAGGCACTCGGTGAGAAGGGCAGTGAGACCAGTGGCAGCTCCGCCACGGCCTCCGCGC
Organism: Conexibacteraceae bacterium; assembly: GCA_009785395.1. The sequence goes on along the minus strand of WQWK01000024.1, from coordinate 5,182 downwards.
AGCTCCCGGTGATTCAGTCCGACATCGCCAAGGGCGCCAATGCGCTGATCGTGTCGGCCACCGATCCGACGGCGCTCTGCCCGACGCTCAAGCAGGCGATGGCGCGCGGCATCGCGGTCGTGACCTACGACTCGGACGCGCCCACCTGTCGTGACCTGTTCGTGAACCAGGCCTCGACGGCTGCGATCGGCACCAGCGAGGTCGACGTGATCGCCAAGGAGATGCACGACAAGGGTCAGCTCGGCATCGTCTCGGCCGAGGCGTCGGCAACCAACCAGAACGCCTGGATCGGGTACATGAAGAAGGAGCTGAAGAAGTACCCGAAGATCAAGCTGGTGGACATCGTGTACGGCAACGACGATCCGACCACCGCCACCCAGGTGACCGAGGGCATGCTGCAGAAGTACCCGAGCCTGGGCGGCATCATCTCGCCCACCACCGTCGGGATCGTGGCCGCGGCAGGCGTCCTTGACACCAAGCAGTACCGCGGCAAGGTGAAGCTCACCGGCCTCGGCACGCCCCTGTCCATGAAGAAGTACGTCGACGACGGCACCGTCACCGCATTCGAGCTCTGGAACCCGGCGAACCTGGGTTACCTGGCTGCCTATGCGGCGGTGAATTTCGCGTCGGGCAAGATCTCCGGCAAGACGGGCCAGACGTTCACGGCCGGCAAGCTCGGGAAGTACAAGATCGGGGCTGACAAGCAGATCCTGCTCGGCCCGCCGACGGTCTTCAACAAGAAGAACATCGCCCAGTTCCACTTCTAGGAGCAACACTTCCAGGAAGAACTGGTCCACCAGAGCGGAAAATCAGGTCAGGTGACTGACCCAAACTCCACGCTCGAGACGCCGAACCACACACCTGGTTCGGACCACGCTGACGTGCCGGTCCTGGCGGCCCGGCACGTCAGCAAGTCTTACGGCGGCGTCGCTGCGCTCAGCGACGTGTCGCTGGAGCTGTACGCGGGTGAGGCGCACGCGCTGATCGGCGAGAACGGCGCCGGCAAGTCCACGCTCGTGAAGCTGCTGGGCGGAGTCCTGCTCCCGGACGCGGGCGCCCTGGAGATGGGCGGTGACGCCGTCGTGCTGGCGACCACCGCTGAGGCGCGCGATCAGGGCATCGCGGTGATCTACCAGGAGCCGACACTGTTCCCGGACCTCAGCGTCTCCGAGAACGTGTTCATCGGCCGCCAGCCGCTGCGGAGCGCCCGCCGCATCGATTACCGCGCGATGAACAGTGCCGTCAGGGAGATCTTCGGGCGGCTCGGCGTCAGGCTCGACCCGGACCGCATCGCTCGCGGGCTATCGATCGCCGAGCAGCAGCTGGTCGAGATCGCCAAGGCGCTGTCGCTGGACGCCAGGGTCGTGATCATGGACGAGCCCACGGCGTCGCTCTCGCCGGTCGAGGTCGAGCGGCTCTTCCGCGTCGTCAGAAACCTGCGCTCGCACGGCACCGCCGTGCTCTTCATCTCGCACCGGCTCGAGGAGGCGTTCGCGCTGTGCCAGCGAGTCACGGTTCTGCGCGACGGCGCCTTCGTGATGTCCTCTGAGCTCGAGGACCTGACGGCCGACGATCTGGTGCGCGCGATGGTCGGGCGCGAGGTGCTCGCGCGTGAGCACACGAGCGGACAGCGCGGTGACGTCGTCCTGAAGGTCGAGCGTCTGACCCGCGAGGGCGTCTTCTTGGACATCTCGTTCGATGTCCACGCCGGAGAGGTGGTCGCCCTGGCCGGGCTGGTCGGGGCGGGGCGGACGGAGGTCGCGCGGGCGATCTTCGGGATCGACCGGTATGACGCCGGCACCGTGACGATCGCGGGGCGGCGGTTGCCGAAGGGCTCGCCGAACGCGGCGATGGAGGCCGGGATCGGCCTCGTTCCGGAGGATCGGCGCCAGCACGGCCTGGTCATGGACATGTCCATCGCCGACAACATCTCGCTCGCCTCGCTGCCGGAGCTGCGGCGACGCGGACTGCTGTTCTCGCGGGTGGAGCGCACGTTCGCGAAGAGCTGGGCCGGCCGTCTGCAGGTGAAGTACCGCCGCCTCGGCAATGCCGTCAGCTCGCTCTCGGGCGGCAACCAGCAGAAGGTCGTGCTCGCCAAATGGCTCGCACGGCGCCCGTCCCTGCTGATCGTCGACGAGCCCACGCGGGGCATCGACGTCGGCACGAAGGCGGATGTTCACAAGCTCCTGGCGGAGCTCGCCTCCGAGGGTGTCGCCGTGCTGGTGATCTCATCCGAGCTGCCGGAGGTCCTGACGCTCGCGGACCGGATCATGGTGATGCGTGAGGGACGACTGGTCGCAACGCTCACGCACGCCGAAGCGACTGAGGAGCGGATCATTGCGGCCGGCACCGGGCAGGTTCTCAGCAGCGGCACCGGAGACGGGAGCGCGTCGTGACAGCGACCGCCGAGCAGCAAGGCAGCGCGTCGTGACAGCGACCGCCGAGCAGGCCCCTCCGGTCACCGATACCGACAAGCGCCGGATGGTCGACGTGGTCCTGCGGGCGCGGACCTTCGGGATCGTCGGGGTGCTGGCCCTTTTCGTGATCATCACCACGGCCATCCAGCCGCGCTTCCTGGACGGCTCGAACATCCGCTTCATCCTCGCCGAATCGGCGCTGTACGTCGTGGTCGCGGTCGGTGAGGCCGCGGTGATCCTCACGCGCAACGTGGACCTGTCGGTCGGCTCGGTGGTCGGCCTCTCCGCCTACGTCTCCGCGAACCTCTTCCAGACCCACCACGGGATCGCGATCCCGCTCGTATTTCTTGCCGGCGCGGGCGTCGGCATGGCGTGCGGCTTCGTCACCGGCACGATCACGGCGCTCGCCCGCGTGCCGAGCCTGGTGGTCACGCTGGCGATGCTCTACATCGTCCGCGGCGTCCTCACGATCATCGCCGGCAGCAACGAGGTCGTCGCGAGCTCGCTCCCCAACTCGTTCGTCAACATCTTCCAGGACACGGTCCTGGGCATCCCGGACCTGGCGCTGGCGGCCGCGGTGTTCGTCGCCGTCGCCGCATATTGCCTGCGCTACTTCCGCTCCGGCCGGGACCTGTACGCGATCGGCTCCGACCCGGCGGCGGCTGAGCGCGCGGGCATCAGGACGGCACGCCGCCTGCTCGCCGCGTTCGTGATATGCGGGACGATCGCCGGCCTGGGCGGCGTGATGTGGGCGACGCAGTACAACACGATCAACTCCACGGCCGCAACCGGCCTGGAGCTGCAGATCGTCGCGTCCGTCGTGGTCGGTGGCGTCGCGATCTTCGGCGGGAGCGGCAGCGTCGTCGGCGCCGCGCTGGGTGCGCTCCTGCTCCAGACGATCAACTCGGCGCTCAACGTGCTCGGTGTGGCGTCGCTGTGGACAGAGGCGATCGCCGGCCTGCTGTTGATCGTCGCGATCACGCTCGACCGCGGCATCCAGCTGCGGCTGGGGGCTGCGCTGCAGAAGCGAAAGGTGCGGCTCGGTGCCTGACGAGACTCAGCCGCAGCCGGCGCAGAGCCAGGCTCAGCCCGTGCAGGACGGCCGCGGCATCAGGGAGCGCCTGCGCTCGCTTCTGCGCTGGGAGTCCGCGCTGCTGCTGATCCTGATCGGAGTCTTCATCTTCGGCGGGGCGATCTCACCGGAGTTCTTCGGCAGCTACAACATCTTCACCCTCTGCACGAACATCGGCGACCTGGCGATCATGGCGATCCCGATGACGCTGATCATCCTGACCGGGGAGATCGACCTCTCGATCGCCTCGATCCTGGCGGTGTCGGCGGAGACGATGGGCGTGCTGGTGATGCACCACTGGTCGATGGGCCCGATCTTCGTCGTCGTGATCGCGATCGGCGTGGCCTGCGGCCTGATCAACGGCCTGCTGGTGACGCGGGTGGGGCTGCCGTCGCTGGCGGTCACGATCGGAACGCTGACGTTCTACCGCGGCATCGCCAACGTCGTCCTCGGGCCGAACACGGTGTCGAGCTTCCCGTCGCCCTACAACAACCTCGGGGTCGTCGGATTCCTCGGAATCAGCTGGCTCTCATGGTCGGTGGCGATCTTCCTGGTGCTGGCATTGATAACGGGAATCATTCTCAAGATGACGCCGCTGGGGAGGTCGCTGTACGCGATCGGCCTCAACCAGGAGGCGGCGTTCCACGCGGGCATCCGCGTCAAGCGCATCAAGCTCGGCCTCTACGTCCTGTCCGGTGTGATCTGCGCCCTCGTCGGCATGCTCTACGCGTTCGAGCTGTCATCGGCGGGCGAGAACATCGGCATCGGCTTCGAGCTTCAGGTGGTCACGATCGTGCTGCTCGGCGGTGTCTCGATCTTCGGCGGCCGTGGCACGATCCTCGGCGTGGTTCTGGCCGCCTTCATCTACGGCGGACTGCGCAGCGCGTTGCTGATCGGCACCTCGATCAACGAGAACGACTACCAGGTGATCTCGGGCGCACTGCTGATCCTGAGCGTGCTGGTGCCCAACGCCGCCGCGCTCACACGGCGGGCGCGCGACCTGATCCGGTTGCGCTCGTACAGGCGCGCTGGCTCGCTGCGGGCCGATCCGGGCGGTTAGAAGATGGCCCGCCCACCCGGCACGAGTCCGGGCCGCACGAGCCGCTCCCTGGTGGCGATCGATCTCGGCGCCGAGAGCGGTCGCGTCGTGCTGGGGAGCTTCGACGACGACTCCGTCTCACTCGAGGTCAAGTCGCGCTTCGCCACCGAATCGCTGTTCCTGCACGACGGTCGCCACTGGAATCTGCCGGGCATCTTCACCAACATGCTCGAAGGCCTGGCGGCCGCCGCAGCGTCGGCAGGGCCGGGCGCAGCGACCGCTGGCCCCAAGCTTGACGGCATCGGCATCGACACCTGGGGCGTCGATTACGCGATGCTCGACGAGCGGGGACGGATGCTCGGGCTGCCATTCCACTACCGGGACGCCCGCACCACCGACGCCGTGATCGCGCGCACGTTCAGCCGCGTCCCGCGCGCCGAGCTGTACGCCCGCACGGGCATCCAGACGATGCCGATCAACACGATCTTCCAGCTGATGGCCGAGCGATCCAGCCCCAGCTTCGCGTCGGCCGCCCGGATCGCGCTGATCCCGGACCTCCTGGGCCTGTGGCTCACCGGCCGGCTCGTGAACGAGTCGACGATCGCCTCCACGAGCGGCCTGCTCGACGCGACCAGCGGAACCTGGGCTCGTGAT
>WQWK01000023.1 GCA_009785395.1 Conexibacteraceae bacterium | reverse complement strand
GCGAGCTCGTCCTTGGCGACGCCCAGCGCATCCTCGGACACGCAGATGTAGGTGAAGACGCCATCGAGGTCCTCGAGCGACTGCCGCATCGCCTCCTCCAGCGACTCACCACCGGCCATCCGGTCCGCCAGGTAGACGGCGATGATCTCCGAGTCGCACATCGACGCGAAGCGGTGGCCCTTCGCCTCCAGCCGGCGGCGCCACTGGTGGTAGTTGGTCAGCTGTCCGTTGTGCACGACGGCGACGTCCGAGAACGGGTAGGCCCAGTAGGGGTGGGCGTTGGCGATGTCAACATCCGACTCGGTCGCCATGCGGCAGTGCCCGATCCCGTGTGAGCCGATGTACTCGTCGAGCTCGTAGGCAGAGGACACGGTGCTGGCGTCGCCGAGGTCCTTGACGATCTCCAGCGAGTGCCCGAGTGACAGCACCTCGGTATGCGGCACCGACTCGACGTACTCAGCCAGGTGCTTGAGGTCGCCGTGGTATTCGATCGTCGCCGTGAACGTGTAGTCGTTGATCGAGTCTGTGCTCAGCACCTTCGCGCCGGCCGCGCGCAGCCGTGACTCCGCCTCACTCCGGCGCCAGCGCACCTTCTCGTCGAAGTCGACCTCACGCGGCTCCGTGGAGTCGGCCAGCTTGACCCTGATGATCAGCTCCTGGCCGGGCGCCCGGTACAGCGCAAACCCGGTCGAGTCCGGGCCCCGGTGCTTCATCGACTGCAACATGCTGGTCATGTCGCGGCCGATGCGGCGCCCGCCGTTCCCGTTTCGGTAGATGATCCCCGCGATTCCGCACATTTACGGAAGCACCTCCAGGTACTCGTTGCGCTCCCAGTCGGTGACGGCCGCGAGGTAGCGCTCCCACTCGTCGCGCTTGTAGTGGTTGAAGACCTTGTACAGGCGTCCGGGCATCGCGCTCTTGATGACGTCGTCCTGGGCCAGCGCGTCGAGCGCCGCGCCGAGGCTGTCCGGCACCTTCTCGATCTCGGCGCCCTGCTGCAGCAGGTCGTAGGTGTTGCCCTGCTGGGGCGGTCCGGGGTCGAGCTCGCGGCGGACGCCGTCGAGGCCGGCGCGCAGCAGGGTCGCGACGCTCAGATACGGATTGCACGACGAGTCGACGCCGCGGTACTCGAAGCGCCCGCCGGACGCGACGCGCACGGTCGTGGTCCGGTTCTGCCAGCCCCAGTTCTTGTAGATCGGCGCCCAGAAGCCCGTATCCCACATGCGGCAGTAGGAGTTGACGGTCGGGTTGCCAACGCACATCAGCGCCGGGAAGTGCTCGAGCATCCCGCCGAGGAAGTGCCGGGCGATGTCCGAGAGCGAGGCCGGCCCGTCCGGGTCGTAGAAGACGTTGTTGCCCTGGTCGTCCATCAGCGTGAAGTGGTGATGGTGGCCGTTGGCCGAGACGCCGGTGAACGGCTTCGGCATGAACGTCGGCAGCAGATCATGCTTGCGCCCGACGGCAGCGCACACCTGCCGGTAGGTGGTGATGTTGTCCGCGGTGCGCACCGGCCGGTCGAAGCGGAAGTTCAGCTCCAGCTGGCCGGGGGCGTCCTCATGGTCTCCATAGCTCATGTCGAGCCCGAGCGCCTGGCCGTACTCGACCACGTCCAGCAGCACCGGACGCAGCTCCTCGAACTGGTGGATGTGGTAGCAGTACGGCTTGGTCACACCCTCGGGCACCTCGCCGTCGCGCGGCTTGCGCAGCCACATCATCTCCGGCTCGATCCCGATCAGGAACTGGTAGCCCAGCTCGGTCTCGAACTCGTGCGCGACCTGCTTGAGGTTCTGCCGGGGGTCGGCGTCCATCAGCTTGCCGCTCTCGGTGTCATAGCAATCGCAGTACACGCGGGCGACGCGGTGGTCCCACGGCAGCACCGCGAACGTGTCGAGGTCGGCGACGGCCGCCAGTTCCGACTCCTCGGGGCCGAATCCGATGTAGTTTCCGTAGCGGTCGGTGAAGAGGTTGGCGGTCGCCCCGTAGACGAGCTGGTAGCCCCTCTGCGCGACCTGCGAGAAGAACGAGGAAACCACGCCCTTGCCCATCACCCTGCCGGTGACCGATACCTGCTGGAAGAAGACGTACTCGATGCCCTCATCCTCGATCCGCCGCACCAGCGCCTCGATCTTCTCGGCGCGCCCGGGGGCGTTGCGCGCCTCCTCGAGCGTCGCCGGGGCGGGCTCGATCCGGGGGCTTTGAAGAACCGTGTCGACACCGCCACCGAACACCGGGGCGGGCGCTACGGCGTCACTGCCCTCGTCGGTCTTCTCGCTTACAGCCATGTGCTCTCCTTACCGCCGCCGGTGCAGTCCGCACCGCCGCGCGCCAACAGGTGTTCACTGGACAAATTGGTACACGCAAGCTGGTTATACCAAGCGCCCGACGCGGCGGTCAAGCCGGGAGCCCCGCCCGCCGGCCCGCCCGGCCCACGGTCCCGCACCGGCCCGCCGCCCCGCAGACTTGACCGCCGCGACCAGGCCGTCTAACCTGTTGCGTGACAAGCACGGCTATTGCGCGATACGCAACATGATCCACAACACAGGGAGCGATCACTGATGCACACCCGGGTCCCCGCTTCAACCGAGACTCTGGTGATAGGCGCCGGCGTCCACGGCCTCTCCACCGCCTGGAACCTCGCCCGCGCCGGCCGCGAGGCGCTCGTCGTCGACAAGTCCGAGGTCGGAGCTGGCGCCTCCGGGATCGCGTGCGGGATAGTCCGCAACAACTACTTCCAGCCCGCGATGCAGGAGCTGATGGCCGCCTGCGTCGAGCTCTGGGAGTCAGAGGCGGACACGCTCCACTACCACCCCAGCGGCTACATCGCGCTCGGACCGGCCGCCCAGGAGGAGGATCTGATCGCGGTGTTCGAACGCCAGCAGCGGATCGGCTACCCGTCCGAGCTGCATGTCGGCACCGCCGAGGTCAGCGCCCACATGCGCTCGCTCTACCACGACTGGCAGGCGCCCGGGCTCAGCGTCTGCCTGCACGAGCACGCCGGCGGCTACGGGTTCAACCGCGAGTCGATGCTCGGACTCGCCGGGCTCGCCACGCGTGCGGGTGCGCAGATCGCCACCGGCGTGGAGGTCCTCGGCTTCGAGTTCGACTCCAGCGACACGGTCACGACCGTCAACACCAGCGACGGCCCGATCGCCGTCGAGCAGGTCGTGGTCGCCGTCGGCCCGTGGGTCGCGTCGTTGTGGTCGCTGCTCGGCCTGCCCGACCGCCTCGACGTGTCGCAGCCCGATGGCACGATCATCAGGGATCAGCCGATGTGGACCTACTGGTACCTCCAGGAGGGCGAGGCGGAGTTCGACCCCAGGCTGTTCGTCACCGCCGACGGCACCACCTCGCCGGTCCTGCACGTCGACTCCGACCAGCCCCTGCGCGCCGACGACGGCGCCCTGATCACCGACGAGCAGTGGGGCGTCTACTTCAAGCCCGACCGCGACAGCATTCAGGGCGGCGCCGCGCCGATCCCACAGGGCCACAGCTTCACCGTCGACCCCTACCCGACCGGAACCGTCGACCCGGGCTTCCCCGACATGTGGTCGGCCTCGCTCTCACACTGCCTGTCACGCTTCGAGGGGGCGCGCCAGCGCTACCGGCAGGTGCGCTCGGGCGGCGTCGGCGCCTTCACGGTCGACAACTTCCCGGTCTTCGACCACATGCGGTCCAACGTCTACGTGATCGCCGACTCGAACCACGGCTACAAGATGATCGCGGTCGGCCAGGAGGTCGCACGCGTCCTGCAGGGAGAGCACTCCTCGCTGCTGCACCCGTTCCGCTACGAGCGCTTCGCGACCGGCGACCTACACCCGGTGTCGCACAGCCCCTACCCCTGGAGCTGACCGCCCAGAGCTGATCCCCGGGACGCCTCGCCGCTGCTTCGGCGCCCCGGCTGCGGCGTCACCGCCGCCGGCTCACCCTCAGGGCACGCGCCAGATGTAGAGCTTCTGGTTCGAGCCCGGGTTGTGGTTGCTGCCGACCGGCAGGGCGATGATCCCGTTCACGACGATCGGGCTGTTCCAGTGCCCGATCGCGGCCGGCAGCGATGTGATCAGCGCCCCGGACGTGGGGTTGTAGACGTTGAGCGTGCCGCGGTTCTCGTCATAGACGTAGAGCAGCCCGCCGGCGACGACCGGGCTCGTGCCCGCGTTGGAGTTGGACCATGCAGGCGTGGTCGTCAGGCGGTTCGACGAGTTGTAGATGAGCGCCTCGGTGCCGTCGGCATCCGCGACGTAGACGTAGGTCGTGCCCGAGGGTGAGGTCCACACCGCCGGCTGGCTGAAGACGTCCGTCCCGCCGGGCGAGTCGACGTTCGATTGCAGCTCGCCACCGGTCTTCGGCCCGGCCGGGCCGCCCGCGGTTCCGTCGAGCGCGTTCAGGTTGATCAGCCGCAGGATCCCGTCCTTGCCGCCCTGCACGGCGTACTGGACGCCGCCCCGGTCGGGCAGGATCGCCGGCTCGGTGCTGCCGAGGTCGGTGTCGCTCGTGTTCAGCATCGCCTGGTTGGTGGGCGTCCAATTCTGCTTCAGCGTCAGCGTCGGCGACAGCTCCATCACGCTGTCACCCCAGTTGGTGATCCCGTCGAAGAAGGCGTTGCCGGTCGCGATAAGGATGTTGCCGTTGGGCATGATGTTGGCGCCGCCGCGGCCCCAGATCCCTGAGTCGCTCTGCGAGCAGGTGCTCGGGTTGATCAGCGCGGTGTTGCTGGAGCAGAGCGTGTAGAAGACGTGGGAGATCTGACCGGTCACCGGGTTCAGGGCCAGCACGTGGCCCTGGTAGGGCGGGCCGTCGCCGTCGTAGCCGCCGGTGACCACGATCACGGACCCGTCCGCGTAGCTGATCGCGCCGTCGAGCTTCTCGGTCCTGGGCCCGAGCACGACCTGTGTCTGCCATACCTGGGCGCCGGTGGCGATCGACAGCTTGTGGATGTAGCCGTCGGGGCTGGCCGTGTAGACGAACTCGCGGTTGGGGTCGGCGACCGGGGTCGCATCCGTCAGCTGGGGGCCGTTGGGCAGACCGGCGGCGCCCGGCGGGTTGAAGCTCCAGAGGATCGCACCGGTCGACGCGTCAATCGCCTGCGTCTCCCCATAGTCCTCGGTCACGATGATGACGTTGTGGGTGCCGCCGCTGACGTTGACGTTCGCCAGCTCGATCGGTGCCGAGTCGGCCACCTGCGCCAGATTCACCGTCGAGGCCTGCAGGCTGCCGACGTTCGCAGCGGTGATCCCGGTGCTGGCGGGACCGTCGCCGTCGTGGGCCGGGTCATAGCCGAACGTCGGCCAGTCCCCGGGCCCGGGGGCCGGCACTCCCGGGGTGGTCGTGCCTGGCGGGGTCGGCGTGGTGGCGGTCGTCGGCGTTGTGGCCGTGGTCGTGACGCGCGTGAGCGCTGAACAGGCCGCCGCGCCCTTCGATCGGCGCGTCCTGTACCGCTTCTCCCCGGCCGCCGCTGCGCGCTTCAGCGAGCCCCTGGCGCGCTTGGCCACGTCCGCGTAGTCCGCCGCGTAGCGCTTGTCGGAAACGAAGTAAGACCCGGCGAGCGCGCTTCCGGGCACCCAACTGCCCGAGACCCGGCCGCACGTCACCGTCCCCTCGTGCTTGATCGAGCCGCGGGCGAGCTTGACGCGGCCTGCGGGCGCCGCCAGGTACTTGCAGACGGCGATGTCAGCGCGTGAGCGCCGCGCCGCCGCGGTCGCCGGCGCCCACCGGCCGTGCGACTCGACGCAGGTCACGCCCAGCAGCTTCTTCCTCGGCGAGGCCGCGCGATGCTTCGCCTGCCCCGTCGAGGCCAACGCCACACCGGCCCACACCGCCAGCAGCAGACCGGCCAGTGCAGCGGTGAGCTTGACCATCCGTGCGCCCATTGGTGGCGCCTCAGTCTACCGACCGCGATCGTCCCTCCGGCGGCATTCTCAGGGTGACGGGAAGGAAACCCACCCCCACGGTGGGTTTCCTTCCCGTCACCCTGGCTACCCGCCCCCACCGAGGCTGCTGCCAAGCGCGGCCGCAGCCGAGAGCAACGGCTCCCGCGCCGATCGCCGCGCGGCCGCCGAAAGCCGCGAGACGGGGCCCTGGAGGCCGATGATCGCCGCCAGTTCGCCGCCACGGCCGGTCACCGGCACGGCCAGCGCCGCGAGGTCCGGCTCACGCTCGCCGACGGCCTCGGCGACCCCGCGCTGGCGCACCGCCTCGAGCTCCGCGGTCAGCTCCGCCGGGCCGGTCAGCGTCTGCGGGGTGAAGGCGCGCAACACGGGCGGCAGCGGCCGCATCGAGCCGCCCGGCCCGCCGTAGGCCAGCATCACCTTCCCCGCCGCGGTCGCGTGCGCGATGCTCGGCCGGCCGATCCGGGCGAGGCTGACGACGCTCGCCGGCGACGGCACGAAGTCCACCGTGATCGCCTCGTCCTCGCCCGGCAGCGAGAGTGTCGCCGTCTCTCCGGTTGCCTGCGCCAGCCCGGCCAGTAGCGGCCGCGCGAGCGCCGGCACGTCGAGCTGGGCGAGCACCCGCTCCGACAGCGTGATCAAGCGCAACCCCAGCCGGTAGGGGCCACCCGGCGTGCGCGTGACGAGGCCCGCCTCCTGCAGCGTCGCCAGCAACCGTGACGCGGTGCTCGCGTTGACGCCGATTCGCCGCGCGAGCTCGTTGACGCCGAGCCCCGAGTCACTCGCGGCGAGCGCCTCCAGCAACTGTGCTGCCCGGGCGACCGAGCCGACGCCGCGACGCTCGGAGCCCGGCCGAGCGGCGCTCACCGCGCGCCGGCGCCCTTGCTCGCGACCTTCGCCGGGTGCGGCGAATCGAGCGAGCGCATGACCATCACCTCGAGCCAGTCCGGCGCGAACAGGTCACGCGAGTAGGCGACGCGCGCGTCGCGCCCGGCGAAGATCAGCTCCTCCAGCTCGAGTCCGGCGGCCGTGCCCCGGATCCCGAGCCGCCGGCCGGCCCGCACTCGCGAGGTCAGCACCACCGGCCGCACCCGCGTCTGCGCATAGGCGACGGCCACGCCCGCGTCGATCAGCAGGTCGAGCACCATCCCGCCCTTGGCCAGCGCCTTCTCCAGCGCGGCGGGCTCGGGCAGCGTGATCGCCGGGTGGACCACGTCGAACATCGCGGCCACCGGCTCGCCGTCGGCCAGCAGCGTGCGGGTCACGGTCGTCGCGGGCGTGCTCGGGTCGAGTCCCAGCGCCTCCCCGACCTCGGTGCCGACGGGCCGCTCCTCGATCCGCACGTCCTCGGCGCTCAGCCGGATCCCGCGCCGCGCCGCGACCTCCGAATAGGGCACGAGCCGCTCGAGCCGCTCATCGAACGCGGTCGGCATCGTCACCCGGCCGACGAACGTCCCGCTGCCCTGCCGCCGGACGATCTCGCCGCTTTCCTCGAGCCGCCGCAGGGCGCTGCGCAGGGTCCCGCGCGACACACCGAGCATCGTCGCGACCTCGTGCTCGGGCGGCAGCCGGTCGCCCTGCCGGTAGCGCCCAGGCGCCAGCCAGTTGCGCAGCGCCAGCTCGGCGCCGTCGACCAGCGACGGGCGGCCGTTCGGCACACCATCCCCGGGCGGAGTGTCGACCATGCGCACATCGTATGTGTACGGGCACACGGGAGGCCCGCTGCGGTCGCTCAGTGGCTCACGGCGGCGGCGGCCAGCTCCGAGACGAGCCTGTCCTCGTAGAAGCGCTCGAGCTTGAACGGCTCGATCAGCTCGGGCTGCCTGCCGGTCGCGACGAGCTCCGCGAGGGTCTTGCCGACGATCGGGGCCGCCTTGAAGCCGTAGGTGCCCCAGCCGGCGCTGACGTGGAAGTTCTCGACGTCGGTAACGCCGAGGATCGGGCTGTAATCGGGGCTGAGGTCGCAGAGCCCGGCCCAGCTGCGCAGCAACCGCGCCCGCTCCAGCTGCGGGAACAGCTCGAGCGCGTGGCGAGTGACGTCCTGCAGGAAGTTGAGCGTGCCCTGCATGCGGTAGGTGGGCCAGGGCTCGATCTCGGCGCCCATCAGGAACTCGCCGCGGTCGGTCTGGCTGATGTAGACGTGCATCTGCGATGAGACGATCACCACGTCCAGCAGCGGCTTCATCGGCTCGGTGACACAGGCCTGCAGGATGTGGGTGGTGATCGGCAGGCGCACGCCCGCCATGTCACAGATCAGCGTGCTCCAGCCGGCGGTGCAGTTGAGCACCTGGCCGGCGTTGATCGTGCCGCGGTTGGTGCGGACCTTCGTGATCCGGTTGCCGGACCGCTCCAGCCCGAGCACCTCGGTGTTCTGGTGGATCTCGGCGCCGCCGCGGTCGGCTGAGCGCGCGAGCCCCCAGACCACCGCGTCGTGGCGGATGATCCCGCCGGGCGGGTGATACAGCGCGCCGAGGACCGGATAGGTCATGTCCGGGTTGTCGACCTGCATCGCCGGCGCCAGCTCCTTCACCTCATCCGGGGTGATCAGGCGGCTGTCAATTCCGTTGAGGCGGTTGACCTCGGCGCGATTGGCCATGACGAACATCGCGCGGTCGCTGTGCGCGAGCGTCAGGTGACCGCACTGCGAGAACAGCAGGTTGAAATTGAGGTCCTCGGACAGGCCCTCGTAGAGCTTCACCGAGGCGTCGTAGAAACGCGCGCCCTCGGGCGTCTTGTAGTTCGAGCGCAGGATCGTCGTGTTGCGTCCCGAGGCGCCGGAGCCGATGTAGCGCTTCTCCAGGATCGCGATGTTCTTGATGCCGTGGTCGCGCAGGTAGTGGGCGGTCGCCAGCGAGTGCGAGCCGCCGCCGATCAGCACGACGTCATATGAGCTCTTCAGCTCGCGCTGGCGGCGCCACATGCGCCGCGGCCGGAAGATCTCAAGCACCGCTCGCCTCCGCTTCCTTCGCGTCCACTTCCGCCGCCACGATCGGGAAGGCGGCGAGCTGGTCGACGCCGAGCGCCCGCCCGCCGAGGTGCTCGCCGGCATCACTGACGACCGACCACATGTACTCGGCCGTCGCCCAGCCGAACAGGAACAGGTAGCGCTCCTCACCCTCGCGGATCAGGATCGCGGGCTGGCGTCCGACCGACCCGGGGCGCAGCGCCCCGACCGGCGTCACCCGCGGCCGCAGGTCAAGCGCGCAGAACCGCGCGAACGTTTCACGCGCCAACGGCCCCACCAGCGTCAGCGCCGCGAAGGTGCTGGTGACGTCGACGACAGCGACTCCGGCAGCTCCGCCCAGATCCGGCGCGGCGCCGATCGCGAGCGCCCGCGTTGGCGTCAACCGGCACCACCAGGCGTCACCGCGGCGCACGGCGACGCCGAACGGCAGCGACACCCCGGCCGAGGCCTCAAGCGCCTCGCTCGGGCCCTGCAGTTCGTACTTCTCAAGATGGGAGACGTCCGCCCAGCCGACGGTGTCGCTGGCACCAGGCGCACTGGCCCCGGACGCACCGGCGCCGATCTCGACCGCGACGTTCCAGCCGTCGCGCACCTCGAACCGCGCTCCCGCCGCCGCGGCCTGGCGCTCGATCGGCGAGCGCGCGACCACCTCGCCACCGGATGTGGGTGTCAGAAAGGCGAGGCTCATGACCGCAGCAGCTCGCCCTCGGGGTCGTAGAAGGGCCGCGTCTGGACCTCGCCCCGCAGCTGTCGGCCCGCATCGGAGATCGTCACGACGGCGCCGTCGCGGGCGAGCGGCTCCGGCACCCACGCCATCCCGATCGTGCGATCGAGGGTCGCAGAGTGCCGCGCGCTGGTCACCTGGCCCGCAGGCAGGCCCGCCTCGTCGACCACGACCGCCCCCTCGGTCGGCACCTCGCCACTCGCGACCGTGAAGCCGACCAGCATCGTCTCCGGGGTCCACTCCGCATAGTGCTCGAGCGCCCACTTGCCGATGAAGTCGTCCTCCTTGTCGAGCTTCACCGCCCACGGCATCGCCGCGCCGTACGGCGTCGACTCCGAGTCGGTGTCCTGCCCGACGATCACGTGCAGCTTCTGCAGGCGCAGGATCCGCTGCGGCTCGAGCCCGAACGGCCGCAGGCCCCGCTCCGCTCCGGCCGCACTCAAAGCGTCCCAGACGTGCTCCCCGTTGGCCGCCGGGCAGTGGATCTCGTAGCCGACCTCGCCCACGAACCCGATCCGCAGGATCAGGCAATCGACCCCCGCGATCGCAGCGTGCTTGGCGTCCAGGTACGTGAAGCCCTCGGCGGAGCAGTCGAGCTCGGTGACGGCCTGCAGAATCTCGCGGGCCTGCGGGCCCGCGAGATTGATCGCCGCGAGTCCCTGGGTCACGTCCGTCAGGCGCACGTCCAGCTTCCAGACCGCGAGCCACCAGGAGAACCACTCGTCGACCGCGCCCGCGCCCGAGGATGTGGTCGTGACGTAGAAGCTGTCCTCGTCGAGCCGGCAGACGGTGCCGTCGTCGACGATGCGTCCGGCGTCGGAGCTGATCACGCCGTAACGGATGCGGCCGGGCGCGAGGTTCGAGAGTCGGTTCGGGTACAGGAGGTCGAGGAACCGCCCCGCGTCGGGGCCGCGCACGATCAGCTTGCCGAGCGTCGAGACATCGATCAGGCCCGCGGCGCGGTTCACGTTCAGCGCCTCGCCCGCGGGGTCACCGTAGTCATACGGGCGCCGCCAGTCCCCGGCCCACTTGACGTTTGCGCCGAGCTCGCGGTGGCGGCCGTGGATCGGCGAGCGCTTGGCCGGCTCGACCGGCCGGCCACCGAGGATCCCCATCGGCACCGACACCCAGGGCGGGCGCGCGGTGGTGACGCCGACGTCGGCGAGGCTGCGCCCGGTCTCCTGCGCCATCAGCCGGACCGCCGGGAGCTGGCACATGCGCCCCTGACAGGGGCCCATCGTCACGGTCGTGTAACGCTTCGAGAGCTCGATCGAGTCATAGCCCTCCTCGATCGAGAGGTGCACGTCCTTGCTGGAGACGTCCTCGCAGAAGCAGGCGAAGCACTTGCCGCCGCGACCCTCGCCGCTGACCGGCGGCGGGACCGCGACGCGCGACGGGGCGGCGCCCGCGATCAGTCCCTCGAGCTCGGCGGCGCGCCGCTGCGCCTCCTCGCCGCCGAGGCCGAGCGCGGAGGCCGCCCGAAGCCCGGCCAGTTCGCCCGACCAGGCGGCGCGCTCGGCGCTGTCGTGACCGGCGACCTCGCCGGCCGCGTGCACGCCGTCCGGCAGCGCCGCGAGCGCGAAGTGCCCTTGCCCGTCGTCATAGCTGCTGGTCGCTCCCGCCTGCAGGAGCAGCGAGGTGGCGGGGATCGCGCCGCCCGAGACGACCACGAGGTCGCAGTCGAAGCTGCGATCGGAGGCGGTTCCGCGCGCCCCGGCGGGCGCGAGTGTCGCGCGCTCCACCCGCTTGCTGCCCTCGGCGCAGACCACCGTGTGACCGCTCAGCACCTCGACGCCGGTGGCCCGCAGGGCAGCCGTCGCGTCGCTGTCGGTGGAGCGCAGATCGGCGACGGCCAGGATCTCGACGCCCGCCTTTCGCAGCGCCACCGCGGCGTCGATGCCGCGGTCCGAGGTCGTCGCGATCACGGCGCGGGTGCCGGGCTGGACCGCATAGAGGGAGACGAGCCGCCGGGCTCCGCCCGCGAGCATCACGCCGGGCAGGTCGTTTCCCGCGAACACGAGCGGCTGCTCGATCGCGCCGGTCGCAAACACGTGCTGGGCGGCGCGGACCTGGTGCAGCGTGTCGTTTTGCCATACCGGCACGAGCCCGTCGAAGCAGCCGAGCGCCGAGCCGCGCTCGATCAGCTCGACGCCGGCCGCGCGCGCGGCCTCGACGAGCGCACTGGTGGCCTGTGGCCGACCCTCGACCAGCAGCTGGCCGCCGGGCGCCGCGCCCTCGTCGACCAGCACCACGTCGGCGCCGGCGCCGGCCGCGGCAGTCGCCGCGTGCAGGCCCGCGACGCCGCCGCCGGTGACGAGCACGTCGGCATGGCGGCGGCGGTACTCGGTTCGCCATTCGCGCTCGGGCTGGAACTCGCGCAGCTTGCCGAGCCCGGCGGCGTTGCGCAGGACCTTCTCGTAGAGCGGCCAGAGCCTGCGCGGCCGGATGAAGGTCTTGTAGTAGAAGCCGGGCGGGGTGAACCTGCTGCCGAAGATGTCGGTTGCGCGCATCGCGTCGAGCTCGAGCGACGGCAGCGCGTTGAGGTGCGTGACCTCCATGCCCTCGCGCACCGGCTCCGTGCAGGCCCGCGCGCCCGGGTTGCCGTCGACAGCGCAGATGCAGTTCGGGCACTGGCCCGCGACGCACATCAGCCCGCGCCGGCGGTGGTACTTGAACGAGCGGCTGAAGGTCCGCCGCCCGGCGGCGTACAGGGCGGAGGCGATCGTGTCGCCGGGGTGGGCCCTGACCTTCCTGCCGTCGAACGTGAAGGTCAGCGTGCGCGAGCGGTCGATGCGCTCACCGGGCTGGGGCTCGAGGCGCTCTCCGGGCTGGTGGCGGCTGATCGGCAGCGACACCTTCATGGGAGTGACACCGACTTCACCTCGTTGTTGGTGGTGTCGCGCTCGACCAGGAACCACTGGCGGCAGCCGGCGCGGTGGTACCACCATTCGCGCTGGACACCGGCGACGTTGTCCCGGAAGTAGTTGTAGGTGTTGAGCTCGCGGAAGCTCGGACGCTGCGCCGGGCGCTGCGTGACCTCGCCGGCGCAGCGGAAGTCGGTGACCTCGCGCACGCCGCAGTTCGGACACTCCAGGGTGAACGACATGGACGCAAGCTAGTCCCCGGGCTTGATCCTGTCCAATACCGAGTTACGATCTATTGATTCTCTGAATGAATCAGAGATCGAGCCGAGCGGCCAGGCCGACCGCCCGCCGCCCAACGCCATGGAGCTACGCCAGCTGCGCCACTACGTCGTCCTCGCCGAGGAGCTGCACTTCCGGCGCGCGGCGGCACGCCTGCACATCTCCCAACCGCCGCTGAGCAAGCAGATCGCGGCGCTCGAACAGGAGCTGGGCGTGCGGCTGCTCGAGCGCACCCGCCGGCGCGTGACGCTGACGGTCGCCGGAGAGGCGTTCCTGCGTGACGTCCGCGCCGTGCTGGCCGAGCTGGACGTCGCCGTCTCCACCGCGCGCGCGCTCGCGGCCGGCTCGGCCGGCGTGCTGCGCGTCGGCTTCGTCGGCTCGGCGCTCTTGTCGATCGTGCCGGCGGCTGTACAGGCGTTCTCGCAGGAACGGCCCGACGTCGAGGTCGAGCTCAGCGAGCGCTCCACGGTCGACGCGCTGCGCCTGCTGCGCACCGGCACGATCGACGTCGCGCTGGTGCGGCCGCCGATGGAGCCCGACGCGGCGCTGCACAGCGAGCTCGTGCTGCGCGAGCGCACGATCGCCGCCGTCCCCGCCGGGCACCCGCTCGCGCGCCTGCGCCGGATCCCGCTGGCCCGCCTCGCCTCCGAGCCGCTGGTGCTGTTCCCGCGATCGCAGGCGCCCGGTTTCCACGACCTGCTGATCGGTGAGCTGGCCGCCACCGGCAACACGCCGCGGGTCGCCCAGTACGCGCCCGAGATGACCACGATCGCCGGCCTCGTCGCGACCGGCATCGGCGTCTCGCCGGTGCCCGCCTCGGTCGCGCACCTCGGCCTCGCGGGCGTCGCCTACCGCCCGCTGACCGGCGCCCCCGACACCGAGCTGATCGCCGTCACGCGCGCGCACGAGGACGCGCCCCTTACCCGCGCCTTCATCGCCGCCGCCCGCCGCGCCGGCCGCGGTCAGTAGGGCCTGCTCGGGAAGCCGGGCCCGAGCCGGCCGTTGGCACGCGCGGCCATCCCGATCGCGAGCGCCGGGAAGAAGAATCCGTTCGCCGGGCCGCCGCGGCAGTGGCCGGCACTGTTACCCGGAACGTGGGTCCACAGGAACGCGTCCACATCCGCGAAGCCGGTGCTCGTGGTCGGCCGCGGGCCGAGGGCACGGCCCGGCGGGTTGCAGTTGTCCTCGATCCCCTGGGTCCCGGGGTGCGGGTTCAGCAGCGGGCCGT
>WQWK01000022.1 GCA_009785395.1 Conexibacteraceae bacterium | reverse complement strand
CCGGTCCGATCGTCGTGTGCGGCGCTGTCTGCCTCGACCGGGTCAAGCGGGACCCGGTCGAGGGGATGCACGTGGACGTCGCCGCGCGGCGGCCGCACGGTCAGCGTGGCACCCGGCTCGAGCCGGCGGACAGGCAGTGGTTCGGTGTCTACGCCCATTTGAGTTCCCTTGCTTTTCGACCAAAGATGTCGACAACGACGTTGATTATCAAGACGATCGCGAGCAGCACCAGCGCCGCGGCGAACGCCTTGTTGGGCTGGTTGAGATCACCGGTCGGCGCGTTGTCGAAGATGTAGGCGGTCAGCGTGCTGCCGGTGCCGCGCAGGGTCCCGAGCAACGGCACGTTGCCGACGCCCTGCAGCGTCAGGGTGTCGCCCAGCAGGAAGACGATGATCGCCGTGTCGCCGATCGCGTGCCCGGCGCCGATCATCGAGCCGGTGATGATGTCGGGGCGTACCGCCGGCAGCAGCACCCGCCGGATCGTCGTGATCTTCGTCTTGCCCACCGCGTAAGAGGCCTCACGCACGTGGTTGGGGATCGCCTGAAGCCCCTCGCGCACACTGGTCACCACCAGCGGCAGCGCCAGCAGCGAAAGCATCGCGCCGGCTGGGAAGAACCCCTTGCCGTAGACGACCGCGCCCGTCTTCTCGGTGAGGAAGCCCATGAACGACGCCCGGAAGAGGATCACACCGAACAGCGCCAGCACGATCGACGGCGCCCCCGCGAACATCTCGACGGTCGACTCGACGACGCGCGCCAGCGGCCGCGGCCGCGCGTACTCGCTGAGCCACACGGCAACCCCGACCCCGATCGGCGTCGCCAGCAGCATCGCGACGGCCGTGACAAGCAGGGTGCCGAGCAGCGGCGCCAAGAACCCGCCTGATGCGTTCTGGGTGCTCCCAGCCTGCGGATTGGTCCAGAGCATGCTCGGCTGCAGGTAGCGGATCCCCTGCACGAGCAGGTAGATCACGATCGCCGCGCAGATCGCGCAGAACAGCAGCCCCATGAACCAGGCGAAGGCGAGGCCCAGCCGATCGCTGGGACGCCAGGACGCGCTCGACTCGACGGCGCCGTGGCGCGCCGCGCCTTCGGTCCCCGAGCTCATGCCTGCGCCCCGCCGAACTGGAAGTAACGCTTCATCGGCTGCTTCGCCGCCCATCCGGCGAGTGAGAGCATCAGCGAGGAGAACAGCAGCACCGCCGCGATCGCGAACAGCGTGGCCTTCATCGGCGGCGAGCTGAGCTGGTCGGTGTTGTGCAGGATCGTTGGCGCAAGGCCGCGCGAGGGCTCGAAGAAGAAGATCAGGCCGTCGGCCGGGTTCGGCGCGAACCCGACAGAGCCGGAGACCATGCTCAGCATCACGGACTCGCCCAGCGCCCGCGCGGTTGCTAGCACGACCCCGGCGATCAGCGCGGGCCGAGCCGTCAGCACCGCGACCTTCCAGAAGGTGCGCCAGCGGTTTACGCCCAGCGCCAGCGAGCCCTCGAGCCAGTTGCGCGGAACCGCCCGCAGACCGTCGACGAAGATCGCGATCATGATCGGCGCGATCATCACGGTCAGGATCACGATCGCGGCCAGCAGGCTGTAGCCGTTCAGCTCGATGACCGGAGATACCGACGCCTTCTGGCTCTCGGTGATCAGGTGGTTGCCGATGAAGGGCACCAGCACGAGCACCCCGACCAGGCCGTAGATCACGGACGGCACCGAGGCCAGCAGGCGTACGACCGGCTCGAGCACGCGCTGCAGTGGGGCCGGAGCGAACTCGACCATGAAGATCGCGGTGAACAGGCTGGCGAAGAACGCCAGCACCGCCGCAAAGCCGGTGGTCAGGATCGTGCTCCAGATCAGCGGCCAGGCATGGAAGGTGTAGACCGGCTTGTGCCCGTAGTTGGTCGAGTTGAAGATCGCCGTGATCTGCTGGTCGACGTCGCCGCCGGGGCCGAACCAGTGCAGGCCGTTGTGCGCGAACGACGGCCAGGCCTGCGCGACGATGAAGACGACCATCGCCAGCAGCAGCACGATGACGCCGCAGACCAGCGCGCCGAGCCAAAGCTCGGCGCGCTGATCCTGGCTGAGTCCAGCCTCCTCCTGCAGGAGCAGCAGCGGATCGTCTAGCGCCATAGGCGTCTCACCGTCGTTCCGGACCGCTCGCTGTCAGTGGACTGCTCCGCCAGTTACCTATTTCTTCTTGGCGACCTTGTTGAAGGCCGGGACGGCGCCGGAGGTGCTGAGGATCTTGCCGGCTGCGGCGCTGGTGCTGACCCACTTGAAGAACGCGAGGACCTGCGAGTTCGGCGCGTTGCGCGGCACGACCGCCCAGTCGTAGCGCCACAGCGGATACGACCTGTTCTTGATGTTCGCCGGGGAGCAGGCAACGCCGTTGATGGAGAGCGCCTTCTCGCCGGGCGCCTTGGTCTCACCCTTGGCGCCGGAGTTGGCGAGGCCGACATAACCGATCGCATCCTTGTTCTTCTCGATCGCGACCTTGACCAGGCCGTCCGAGGTGAGCTGCGTCGTCGAGGTGTTCTCGGAGCCGCCGCCCAGGACCGCCGCCTGGAAGAAGGTGAACTGCCCGGCGGCGCTGTTGCGCCCCTGGGTCTGAATCGAGTCGCCGCCCAGGTTGCTTCCGAGCTGCCCCCACGTGAGATAGGTGGGCGGCTGCTTGAAGGCACCGGCGAGCTGCGCGAGCGAGAGGTTGCTCAGCTTGTTCTGTGAGTTGACGTCGATGCAGAGACCGTCGAGGAAGATCTTCGAGAACGTCACGTTGGTCTGCGACGGCAGCGGTGCGGCCGTCTGCACGGCGAACTGCGAGATGCCCGACTGGACATCCTTGACGCCGGCGTTGCCGCCGTCCGGGTTGTACCGGAACCCGATCTTCTTGTGGAGCTTCGAGTAGGCAGCAAACAGAGCCACCATGTACGGCTGTGCGGCGCTGGATCCCGAGCCGATCAGTGTCGTTTTGGCCGAGGCCGCGGCCGGGGTCGCCATCGCCGGCACAAACGCAGCCGCGGGCGCGACCGCTGCAACCGCGATCAGAGCCTTCACGCGCTTGCCCGTCAGCTTGGGGTGGTTAGCGCCGCCGAGGCGACTGCGGTTGAGTCTCAAACCAGCATCCTTTCCCATCGTCATCAAGGTCATCTGGTCGATCAATCGCATGATCTCGATAAATCACACAAACTTGATCGACTTCAATGCGGCGAGCTTAGCACCCTGCGCCGTCGGCGGGGCCTGGACGTGGGCGCTGAGCCCGGACGTTGGCGCTGGCCCCCGGACGAGAGCCGGCGCCCCGGACGAGAGCCGGCGCCCCGGACGAGAGCCGGCGCCCCGGACGGGAGCGCTAGGCGGGCGGGGGCTGCAACGGGACGCCGAGCGTCGTAGCGACGTCGCGCATGCGGACCTGCTCCCAGCGAGACAGCCGCCAGAGATCGCGGGTCACCACCGCCGCATCGACCTGGCGCCCGGGCATGTGCAGGTTGGCCTTCGCCAGCAGGCGGCGCTCATCACCCGTCAGCGCCATCCACTTGGCCAGCACGTCGTCAGAGTCCGGCAGCCGCGAACTTCCGTAGGGGCGCGTGTCGTCCGGGAACTCGACGCAGTACTCCCCCAGCAGGCGGCCGGTCTGAGCCGCGTAGGCGATGATCGGGCGATGCGGGTAGATCAGGTAGGCGTACTCGAAATCGACGCCGCCGGTGCGTGCGCTCGATTGCGCGCCCCAGACGCGGATGAAGCCGAGCTCGCGGTACATGGCCCACTCCTCCTCGCCCACGCACGAGCGCAGCAGTTCCCGAGCCGTCTGCTCGGCGCGCAGCTCCCGGCCGGGATCGAGGGACGTCTCCGGAACCAGCCGCCGCCGAGCGCGGTAACGCGCCCACATCTGTGAGACCGGCGGCGCGAGGACGTCCGACAACAGCGCAATCGCCACCAACGCCGAAACACCGAGGGCCAGAACCATCGTTGTGACCGATTCAGCCGCCGGCCGCGCGCGGGAAGAAGATCACGCGCTCCGCGTCACGCGGAATCTCCGCGAACGAGCGCACCATCACGGCATCGCGGCGGCCGTCGCCCTGCGCGAGCGGGACCGCAGCCCACAGGCCGGCGTCGAGCTGGCGGCGGAACTCCTCCAGCAGCCGCTGTTCATCGTGCGGAAGCTCGACGTCCCCTTCCGCGATGAGAACCTCGCCGTGACCAGGTTTCATCCGCAGAAATTGCACCGGCGAATTATGCCAGACGGGACGCCGAGCGTCACACTACTTCTTGGACTCGGCCGTCTCCCGGGCCACCGCCGTCCTGACCTTCCCAACCTTCTTGGTCTTCTTCTTGGTCGGCTTCTTGGTTGTCGTCTTCGCGGCCGGCACGACCGCCGCGACCTTCGGGCACTTGCCGGCGCGCGGAAGCTCGAACGGGCCCTCGGTGACCCCGTTGGTGTCGGTCACGATCAGCTCCACGGTCGCCTGCGGAACCGCCGGCGTACCGGGCTTGGCGCCCTTGGGCAGGAACGCGCAATAGCCCTCGGTCATGGCGAAACCGCCGGTGACCGTCTCACCCGCCGGGATGTACTTGAGATAGGCGGGACTCGTGCCGTTCGCCAGGTCCGACGCGGAGCTAGCGCCGGGGCCCGGAGCGGTGCAGCCGAAGCCGTCGCTGGGCACGATGCTCGAGCAGTTGACGTACTGCGTCGGGTCGACCGCGCCCGCGGACGTCAGCACCGTTGCCGTCGGCGCCCCGTAGGTGACGTTGTTCCCGTCGTCCTTGCGGCGCGTGACGAGGATCGTGTACGAGTAGATGTTGCCGCTGAAGTCCCACGTGTAGCCCGATGGGCTCGTCGCGCCCGAGATCGCCGGCAGACACGAGAAAGAGTAGTCGTAGGGGTTCGCGTTTCCGGCCGCAGGGCCGTTCGCGTCGGGATTGATCGAGCCGCTGCAGGCCACCGTCGACGGCGGCGTCGTCGGCGTCGCCGCGACCGCGCTCGCCGGCGCGGCAGCGAGCGCCACGCCCCCGACAGCCGCGAACGCCGCCGCCGGCGCTGCAAGCCGCTTCAACAGCCGGCGCGTCGGCACTGGCAACTCCGACACGAGCTGCCTCGACAGAGACGACCGTTTGTGATCTGACACTGCGTACCTCCAAGAGTCGTTCCACCGGTACGCAGGCCGCGACCGACAGTCTGGAAACCAAATAAATCCGACAGAGCATATCGACAAAGTGGGATCTTGTGGATCAAGGCCGTCGATCAAGCCGTCGGTCAAGCCGTCACGATGTACCTGCCCCCAGCCGCCCTGCGCACGCATCCGGCCAGCTCGAGCTCGGCCAGGATGACCAGCATCTGCCGGCCTCCGACCCCGGCCCGCGTCAGCGCCCCAGCGGTGTCGGCCCCGTTCGCGATCGCCTCGAGCAGGGCGACCTGACCGGAGCCGAGGCCGGCCCGGCCGGCCGACTCCGCGTCGCGTACACCGGCGCCGAACACCGCATTCAGGACGTCCTGAGCGTCACGGATCATCACCGCGCCCACGGCCAGCAGCTGGTTGGGGCCCTCGGACTGACCGACCGACACGGCGCCCGGGACCGCACCCACGGGCCGGCCCAGTCCGCGCGCGAACGCGGCCGTACTCAGCGCACCGGAGTCTGCCCGCCCCTGCACGACCACCGTGAGTCTCGCGAGCCCCGCGATGATCCGGTTGCGCGCGATGAATGTCCAGCCGCGCAGCGCTGTCCCCGGGCCGAACTCGCTCACGGCGGCGCCGCTGGCGAGGATCTTGCCGTGAAGCCCGCTGTTCGCCTTCGGATAGGGAGCGCAGGCGCAGCCCGCGAGCACAGCCACGGTGTGGCCGCCCGCGGCCAGCGCGCCGCGGTGCGCGCAGGCGTCCGCGCCGATCGCCATGCCGCTGACCACGCAGAGGCCGCTGGCACTGCACCCGCGGCCCAGCGCATGAGCGATCTCCTGCCCGTAGCCGGTGGCTCGCCGGGACCCGATCAGCGCCACCGGGTCGGCCTGCGCGAGCTCGAGGAAGCGCGCCATGCCACCCGCTACGTGCAGCACCGCCGGCGGTGTCCGCAGGCGCAGCAGGCTCTGCGGATACGCGGCGTCGCAGCGGCAGACGAGCTCCAGGCCGGCCGCTTCGGCTCTGGCCCGCGCCCCCTCCGCGCGGCTCCTGTCGAAGTCCTCGTATTCATGCTCGAGCCCATCCCGCACCCGATTCGCCCATAGGGTTATCAGCTGCTCGTCGCCGAGAGTCAGAATGTCCTCGAGACGCTTGCGCTGGAACTGCAGGTACGCGCTCACGCGGCCGAGCAGCCACGTGCGCCGCATGCATTCGTCACAGGCCCACATGGCTATGCGGCCAGCCCCTCGACGCCGCCGACGCGCTGGCGCAGCATCAGCGCCGTGCACACATCGTCGCTTCCGACCACGTCGCGTCCGTCGAGGTCGGCGATTGTCTGCGCGACGCGCAGGACCCGGTGCCGCCCACGCGCGGACAACGCCCCTCCGAGGTAGGCCCTGCCGAGCGCCGACTGAGCACCCTCGTCGAGCCGCAATCTGGTTTGGATCAGCGCCGCATCGAGCTCGCCGTTGCATGCGGCGCGCGTCCCCTGCAGTCGCCGCCGCTGGCGCTCACGCGCATCGCGGACACGCTCGCGGGCGGCGGCGGAGTCCGTGTGGGGCGGGCCCGCCAGTTCCTCGGTGGCCGGGCGCTCGACGTTCACCAGCATGTCCATGCGGTCGAGCAGCGGGCCGCTCAGCCGCCGCTGGTGACGCCGGATGTCAAGTTCGGAGCAGCTGCATCTGTCGCCCGCTCCCGCGAAGCCGCATGGACAGGGGTTGGTGGCGGCGATCAGCATGAAGCGCGTCGGGAACTCGAGCGCCCGCTGGCCGCGCACGATCGTGATGCGACCGTCCTCGAGCGGCTGGCGGAGCGCCTCGAGCGTGGTGCGCTGGAACTCCGAGAGCTCGTCAGGAACAGGATCCCGCGGTTGGCTATCGACGCCTCACCCGGACGGGGCGGGTTGCCGCCCCCCACCAGGCCCGCAGCGGAGATCGTGTGGTGGGGAGCCCGGAACGGACGCTCGCTGGCGAGACCGCCGCTGTGGAGACCCACGACGCTGTGAATCCGCGTCACCTCCCGCGCTTCGGCGCGGGTCATCGGCGGCAGGATCGACGGCAGCCGGCGCGCCAGCATGGTCTTGCCGGTGCCCGGTGGGCCCTCCAACAGCAGGTTGTGGCCACCGGCCGCGGCGATCTCCAGCGCAAGTAACGGAAACTCATGACCGCGGACATCCGCCAGATCCGGCTGCGAGACCGCTGCCGGCTCCCCGTGGTCGGTTGGGGGCGGAGGCGGCAGGCGCTTTCCCGTGACGGCGTCGACCGCCGCGGCCAGGCCGCTGACCCCCAGCACCCGCACACCATCGATCAGCGCAGCCTGGCGCGCCTGCCCGGCCGGAACGACCAGCGCGGGGATCCCGTGAGCGCGCGCGCCCTCCGCTGCCGCGAACGTCCCGGCCGCGGGCCGCAACTCCCCGCCCAGGGAGAGCTCGCCGTAGACGGCGACATCGGCCAGCAGCGAGGCGTCGAGTTGCCCGCTGGCAGCCAGCACCGCCAGTGCGAGCGCCGCGTCGAAGCCGGGCCCGGCCTTGCGCAATGAGGCGGGAGCGAGGTTGGCGGTGATCCGGCGCTGCGGGAACTCGTAGCCGGAGTTCTGGATCGCCGACCGGACCCGCTCGCGCGACTCGCGCACGGCCGTGTCGCCCAGTCCGACGATCACGAAAGACGGCAGGCCCGGACGGATGTCCACCTCTACGAAGATGCGACGGGGGTCCACTCCGTCGATGGCGAAGGTTGTTACTCGAGCAAGCATGCCTCCGAAGCTACGGCCACATGTGTGACGGAACTCTCACGCGGTGTCACGACTCTGTGAAATCTCGCTCCCCGCCACGCCACTTTTTGCACTTTCGTCACACCACGACACAGAGACGTGACATGTGTGGACGTAGCTTCGGAGGCATGCCCAATGACAGACGCCGCCGAATCGGGGCTGCCGGCGAACAGTTCGCAGCCGACCACCTCACCCGCCGAGGCCTGCAGATCCTCGAGCGCAACTACCGCACGCGCTGGGGAGAGCTCGACATCGTGGCGTTCGACGGGCGCGCCATCATCTTCTGCGAGGTGAAGTGCCGCGTCGCCAACCGCGCCGGCCGCGACCCGCTGGAGTCCGTGCACCCGCGCAAGCGCGCCCAGGTTCGCAGCCTCGCCGGCCGCTGGCTGCGAGACCGCGCCGACCACCCCCGCGTGAGCGACCTGCGCTTCGATGCGATCGGGGTAACGGTCGACCCGGAGGGCAGGCTGGTCCGCCTCGACCACATCGAGGCGGCGTTTTGAGCCCGAGCGGCGTCTCGGGCCAGAGCCGTGCCGGGCTCAGCCGAGCGTCAGTTGCTGATAGGCCGCCGACTGGAACGAGAGGCGGTGCAGCGGCGTGACACCGAGGCGCTGGATTGCGCTGCGGTGTTCGGGCGAGGCATAGCCGACGTGCTCGGCGAAGCCCCAGCCGGGGTTGCGCTCGCCGACGCGACGCATGTACCGGTCGCGGGTCTCCTTGGCCAGGACGGACGCCGCAGCGATCGCGGCGCTGGTCGCGTCGCCCCTGATCACCGCACGGTGCTCGTGACCGATGTCACCCAGATTGAAGCCGTCGCTGAGGCAGATCGCGCCGTCGCAGGCGACGTTGTCCAGGGCCTCGCGCAGCGCCGCCAGGTTGGTGACGTGCAGCCCTCGGGCGTCGATCCCCGAGGCGCAGCGGGAGACGATCGAGACCTTCGCAGCGACCCGCAGGATCACGGGATAGAGCGCCGCGCGCGCTGCTGGGGTCTGAAGCTTCGAGTCGTTCAGCCCCGCGAGCGCGCGGATGTCCTCGCGGCGCAGGCGCTCGGTGTCGAACATCACAGCGGCTGCGACAAGCGGACCCGCGAGGCAGCCGCGGCCGGCCTCGTCAGCGCCCGCCACAAAGCGGACCCCAAGCGCCCGATCGTGGGCGAACAGCTTGGGTCCCGGCTTCTTGGGCCGCTTCATCGGGGCGCCGAAGCCTGGGGCTTAGAAGAAGCCGATCCGGTCGATCGGCCAGTACGTCGCGAAGGCGACGCCGATGATCCACTTCTGCGGGACCGGACCCCAGAAACGGCTGTCGTCGGAGTTCCCACGGTTGTCACCCATCATGTAGTACTCCCCGGCGGGAACCGTGATCTGCTGTGGGAACGTGCAGACGGTGCTGTCGAGGCAGGGCTGGATATAGGAGCCCGTTTCCTGAACGCCGTTGCGCCAAACGTGGCCATTGGTGATCCGCAGATGGTCGCCGGGCAGCCCGACGACACGCTTGACGAACGTCTGCTTGGACTCCGCCGGGGTTCCCTCGTCGCAGGGCTGCGGCTGACCCGGACCCTGAGCGTGGTTCTCGCAGATCGCGTTGGGGGTCACGTCGGCCCCGGCCGGCGGATGGAAGACGACGATGTCCCCCAGCCCCGGAGACGTGTCGAGGCGATTGACGAGGATCCGCTGGCCGATCGCCAGGGTCGGGATCATCGATCCTGTCGGGATCCGGTACGGCTTCACGAGCACGGCCTGGATCAGCAGTGCCAATCCGACCGCGACCGCCACCGTCAGCACCAGCTCGACGACGTTGGCGACCGGACCCTTCTTGCGCTTCGGCTTCTTGCTCGTGGCAGCCATCAGAGGCATCCAGAGCGCCCTTCTCCGGGCTGCTCTATGCCTCGTCCGCCGGCGCGGTGGCGTCGGCGTCAGACGACTCGGGCGCGGCCTCACCGGCCTCGGCCTCAGCGGCCTCCGGCTCAGGCGTCTCGACCTCGGCAGCGGCTTCGGGAGCCTCAGCCTCGGCAGCGGCCTCAGGAGCCTCAGCCTCGGCAGCGGCCTCAGGAGCCTCGGGCTCAACGGCGGCCTCAGTCTCGGCAGGCGCCTCAACCTCGGCGAAAGCCGCGCCGTGCAGCAGCTCGCGCTGGATCACTTCCTCCGGACCGGTGTTGCGGCGCTCACGCACGCGGGCACGCTTGCCGACACGGTCACGCAGGTAGTAGAGCTTGGCGCGCCTGACGTCGCCGCGGGCCGCGATCTCGATCTTCTCGATCTTCGGTGAGTGCACGGGGAACGTGCGCTCCACACCGACGCCGAAGGACGTCTTGCGGACGGTGAAGGTCTCGCGCGCGCCATGGCCCTGGCGCTTGATCACAACGCCCTCGAAGACCTGGGTGCGGCGGCGGGTGCCCTCAATCACCTGGAAATGGACACGCAGGCGGTCACCAGCGTCGAACTGCGGAACTCGGCGGAGCTGTGCGCGCTCCAAGGTTTCGATGACAGTGCTCATGGCTCGTTCGTTTGCCGGCAGCACCGGCATCTCGGGTCAGAAACGGACAGAAAGAATTGCGCAGCTGAAGAGCGCGCGGCGGCCTATGGTAGCGAACCCGGAGTCGAATCCGGAGTCCAACTCGGACCCGAACCCGAGCTGGAGGACCGCACGTCCCGCAAACGCGCCTGCTCCAGTCGCCACTCGCGGATATTGGCGTGATGCCCGGAGAGCAGGACATCAGGCACATTCCAGCCGCGGTATGAGGCCGGGCGCGTGTAGTGCGGATATTCGGGCGCGCCGTCGAGCGCCTGACTGAAGGATTCCTCTTGCGCCGACTCCTCGTGGCCGAGCGCCCCGGGCTGTTTGCGCAGGATCGCGTCGCAGACGACCATCGCCGCCAGTTCGCCGCCGGCCAGCACATAGCGGCCGATCGAGAGCCTGTCAGTGGCGAAGTGCTCGACGATGCGCTCGTCGAACCCTTCGTAGCGACCACACAGCAGCGTCAGTGCCGGTTCCGCAGCGAGCTCGTCGACGAGAGCATCGTCCAGCACCCGCCCGCCCGGTGTCAGCGCCAGGATCCGCCGCCCGTTGCGCACCTCGGTCGGGTCGGCGCCGTAATGCGCACGCAAAGCCGCCTCGACGACGTCCACCCGCAGCACCATCCCGGCGCCGCCGCCGAACGGCGTGTCGTCGACCTGGCCGCCCGTCAACGGCGTGTGGTCGCGGTAGTTCACGTAGCCGAGCCGATGCCCCTCCATCAGCGCGTTGCGGACGTGGCGCTGGGACTCGAACCACTCGAATGCCTCGGGGAACAGCGTGAACACATCGATCTCCATCAGCTCACTCCTCGCCCAGGAACTCCAGGTCGATGTCGATCTCACCCTGCTCGAGGTCCACCATCCGTACCGCGTCCGAGACGAGCGGCACCAGTAGCGCATCGCCGCCTCCCGGGCGCTCGACCTCCAGCACCTCGCAGGAGGGCAGCGCCAGCAGCCGGGCAACCGTGCCGACGTGACGCTCGCCGTCGCGCACGGCGCAACCCTCGAGGTCCTCCGCCCACCATTCGTCCTGCTCTAGCGCCGGTGCATACGCGCGGTCGACCAGCAGCTCCTGACCCTGCAGCGCCACCGCCGCATCGCGGTCGGCGCATCCCTCCACGCGCAGGATCATGCGCCGCGCGTGCCCGGCGCGACGCTCGATCACGCGCTCCAGGCCCGCGAGCACGACCTTCTCAGCGGCTTCCAGCAGCTGTGGGCTCGGATCCGCCACAAGGAAGCTGCCGTCGAGCCCATGCGGCCGCCCGACACGCCCTGCGTGAAGCCACTTCTGATCCGCGGCCGCGTCAGCCACGCCCCGAGCCTCAGGGTCAGTCGACAATGTCGACGAAGACGCGGTGCCCGTGCCGCATCGCCGCGCTCTTTACCACGGTCCGCAACGCGGACGCCGTCCGTCCGCCGCGGCCGATCACGTTGCCGTAATCGTCCTGGGCGACGGAGAGCTCGAGGACGACGCTGCCGCCGTCCTCACGCACCTCGCTGACCTTTACGCGGTCAGGATCGTCCACGAGCCCACGAGCTAGGTACTCGAGGAGATCGCGTGGCGAGGAGGTGTCGTTGCTCAACCGGTGATGCCCTGCGTGCGCAGAAGCTTCTTGACCGTGTCGGTGGGCTGGGCGCCACGGGCGAGCCAGTCCTTGACCTTGGCCTCGTCGAGCACGATCGTCGACGGCTCGGTCTGTGCGTTGTAATGCCCGACGGTCTCGATCACGCGACCATCGCGCTTGGAGCGCTGATCGGCGACGACAACCCGCCAGATGGGGTTCTTGCGTCCGCCGACGCGCGTTAGTCGAAGTCTCACTGACATAGACGGGACAGGTTAGCGTGCCTGACGCATAATCGCCTGAAGATCCGGCGTTTTGCCCGAAGCGACGGCCTTCATCATCTTCCGCATCTGCTCGAACTGTTTGATCAGCGCCTTCACGGCCTGCACGTTCGTGCCCGAGCCCTTCGCGATCCGCAGCCGCCGCGAGCCCTTGATCAGCTCCGGGTTGCGGCGCTCCTGAGGCGTCATCGAGGTGATGATCGCTTGGATCCGGTCGAACTCCCGCTCATCGAGCTTGACCCCGCGCAGCTCCTTGCCGACGCCGGGCAGCATGCCGAGCAGGTTCTGCAGCGGTCCCATCCGGCGGATCTGGCGCATCTGCTGCAGAAAGTCGTCGAGGTCGAACTCCTGCTTGCGGAACTTGCGCTCCAGCTCGCGCGCCTGGTCCTCGTCATAGGTGTCACTGGCGCGCTCGATCAGTGACAGCACGTCCCCCATGCCAAGGATCCGCTGGGCCATACGGTCGGGGTGGAACCGCTCGAACTGGTCGAGCTTCTCCCCGGTGGAGGCGTACATGATCGGCTTGCCGGTGATCGCCTTGACAGAGAGCGCCGCGCCGCCGCGAGCATCGCCGTCGAGCTTGCTCATGATCACGCCGTCGAAGTCGACCGTTTCGCCGAACTGCTCCGCCACCTGCACCGCGTCCTGGCCGGTCATTGCGTCGACGACGAGCAGCACCGCATCCGGCTTGATCGCCTTCTTGATGTCGGCGAGCTCCTGCATCAGCTCGGCGTCGACGTGCAGGCGGCCGCTGGTGTCGACGATCAGCACGTCCTTGCCCTCCGTCTGCGCGCGGTCACGGGCCCAGGCGGCGATCTGCACAGGGTTGCGATCGGTGCCCTGCTCGTAGACATCGGCGCCGGCGCGGGTGCCGACCTGGATCAGCTGCTCAACCGCCGCGGGCCGATACACGTCGCAGGCCGCGACCGCCACCGACGAGCTGTACTGCTCGCGTAGATAGCGCGCGAGCTTCGCGGTCGCGGTCGTCTTGCCGGAGCCCTGCAGACCGGCCATCAGAATCACCGTGGGCGGACGCGACGCGAACTCGATCTCCGCGGACTCGCCGCCCATCAGCGCGGTCAGCTCGTCGTTGACGATCTTGATCACCTGCTGCCCCGGATTCAGCTGCCCGATCACGTCGGCGCCCAACGCCCGCTCCTTGACCGCGCCGGTAAAGCTCTTGACCACCTGGAAGTTGACGTCGGCCTCCAGCAGCGCGAGGCGGATCTCGCGCATGGCGCTGTTGATGTCGGCCTCGGTCAGCGTGCCGTGCCCGCGCACGTCCGCGAGCGTCGCCTGGAGCCTCTCGGCGAGTGAATCGAACATTCAGATTCAGGCTAGTGCGTTCGTCCGGAAATACGGGGCGCACCCTACTCGGTGCCGGACCCTTTGGATTCCGGTTCGATGCCTGCGACCGGCCCCGCTGGGCCGGTCGATCCGTTGTCGCCCTGCCCGAAGACGTTGCCCAGCCGGCTGATCGCCTGGGAGAACTCGGACGGGATCACGAACACCTTGTTGGCGTTGCCCTCGGCCAGCTTCGGCAGCATCTGCAGATACTGGTAGCTGAGCAGCTTCGGATCGGGATCAGCGGCGTGGATCGCCTCGAACACGGTCTGGACCGCCTGCGCCTCGCCCTCGGCGCGCAGGATCGCCGCCTGCTTCTGACCCTCGGCTGTCAGCACCGCGGCGCGCTGCTCACCCTCGGCTGTGAGGATCTGCGACTGCTTGATGCCCTCGGCGTTGAGGATCGCGGCGCGGCGGTCGCGCTCGGCCCGCATCTGCTTCTCCATCGCCTCCTGGATCGT
>WQWK01000021.1 GCA_009785395.1 Conexibacteraceae bacterium | reverse complement strand
GACACCGATGTCAGGGCCGCCGCCCCAGTCACCGGAGATATCGCCGAACGAAAGGAAGCGCGCTTCACGGCCGTCGGCGCTGCGGCCGAGGCAGTTGACGCCGGTGCCGGCGACGACCGCCACGCCCCAGCCGCGGTCGGTGCCGGCGCGCAGCAGCGCGTCGGTGTCGTTACCGATCGTCAGCTCCCGGCTCCAGCCGACCGCCGCCATCCCGCGCTCGAGCGCCGCGTGCTCCTCCGGGAGATCGATGCCCGCCAGGAGCAGGTATCCGCTCGTGGCGATCGGCTGGGCGCGCGGGTCCAGGCCGGCCTGCCGGGCGGCCTGTTCGAGCAGCGCGCGCAGGACCTCGACGGTGCCGTCAACGCCCAGGTAGTGGACCTGGCTGCGGCCCCCGCGGGCGTGCCCGAGCAGCTCGCCGTCCTGGTCGAGCAGCGCCAGGTCCGTCTTGCTGCCGCCGCCGTCGACGGCCAGCACGATCCCGTCACGCGCGGCCGCGCCGGTCATCGGTCAGGGCCGGGCTGGTTCGGTCCGCCGCCGTCGGGCCGCCTCAGCAGCTCGAGTTCGAGCAGCTCGCCCGAGATCCCATACTCACGGACCAGCGGGTTTGCCAGCAGCGCCATCCGCGCCAGCCGTGGGTCACCGCCGGCGGCGGCCTGCTTGGCCAGCCGCTCATATGCCGAGACGTGCTGGACCAGTCCCAGCAGCTCGGGTTTCAGCGGCTCCTGCGACAGCGGCTGGGCGCCGGCGCTGGTGATCCTGGCGGGGACCTCCACGACGTCGTCATCCCGCAGTCCGGCGAGCGTCCCGTTGTTGCGGATGTCAACGACCTGGACCTCACCGGAGTCCGTCTCCAGCGAGCGCACGAGCTGGATTGCCGCCTCGCTGTAGAACGCGCCGCCGCGCTGCTCCAGCAGCGCCGGCTTCTCGCTCAGGTTGGGGTCGCGATACATGTTGAGCAGTCCGCTCTCGATCTCCATCACGGTCTGCGCGCGCGGCGGCTCGGTCTTCTGCTCCGCGATCACCTCTCGCTCGGCGTAGAAGTAGCGCAGGTAGTAGGACGGGATCGCGCCGAGGTCGTCAAAGATCGCGCGCGGCAGGCCGATCTCCGCGGCGAGCGTGTCCCCGTAGCCGTCGATGATGTCGCTGAGCACGTCACGGCCGTCAACCATCACCGAACGGATCCAGGTCAGGTGGTTGAGCCCGACCTGATCGACCCGGACCGCATCCGGGGGCAGGCCCAGGTGGCGCGCGAACTGACGCTGAAAGTTGATCGCGACGTTGCAGAGGCCGATCGCCCGGTGACCGTCGTCGAGCAGCGCACGGGTGACGATCCCGACCGGGTTGGTGAAGTCGACGAGCCAGTGGCCGGGGTTGGCGATCTCCCGCGCCCGCCGCGCGATCCCGAGTACGACCGGGACCGTCCGCATCGCCTTCGCGAGCCCGCCGGCGCCGGTCGTCTCCTGCCCGATGCAGCCGCAGGCCGCCGGGATCGTCTCATCGCGCAGGCGGGCCTGCTGGCCGCCGACGCGGATCTGGATCAGGATCTTGTCGGCGCCCGCGAGTGCGCGGTCGATCTCGCCGGTGACAAGCAGGTCACCGGCGAAGCCCTGACGCTCCAGCATCCTCTCGGCCAGGCCACCGACGACCTCACGCCGCACAGGGTCGATGTCATGCAGCACCAGCTCATCGATCTGAAAGGACTCGGCCTCACGTGTGAGCCCGGAGACGAGCTCGGGGGTGTAGGTGGAGCCAGCGCCGATCACCGCGAGCTTCATCGCTGCGCCGCCTGCAGCGCCGGACGCTGCCGCTCCGCGGACGGGCGGGCCACGATCTCCGACGCCAGGCGCACAGCGGCCTCCAGCGCCCGCGGCCACTGGGCGCCCCGGGCCAGGGCGTCGATCAGGCCGGCGTTGAAGGCGTCGCCGGCGCCGGTCGTGTCGACGACCTCCACCGCCGGGGCGGGAACGGAAAGCGTCGCCCCGCCGGACGTCACCGCATAGCACCCGTCGGCGCCCAGCTTGACGACCACGGACCCACCGGAGCGCTCCTGGAGCACATGCGCCGCGCTGCGCGGGTCGCCGGGCACATCGGCGAGCGCGCAGGCCTCGATCTCATTCGGGAGCAGCACGTCCACGAGCGGCAGCAGGCCGTGAACCTCGTCACGGGTTGCGGGCTCGAAGCCAGCGGGGTCGCAGGTAGTGTCAAAGAACGTGCGTGCTCCCTGTGCGCGGGCGTCGGCCAGCAGCTTCCGCGACGCCTCACCGCGCAGGCGCGGAGCAACGAAGTAATCGCAGAGCAGCAGGTTCTGGCAGTTGAGCGCGTCCTCCGGGATCATCTCCGCGTCCCACTGCGCGTTGACGCCCAGGAAGGTGAGGAACGTGCGGTCACGGACCTGCGACTGCAGCGCCACGGTGAGCCCGGTCACCGCGCCGGGAACAACGATCAGGTCGTCCGCGACGCCCGCGGGGGAGAGCTCCGAACGCATCAGGGCACCAAGCGCATCATCCCCGATGCAGCCGACAAGCCGCACGTCCATTCCGATCTCCGCGGCCGCCAGGCCGGCGTTGGCGCCGGCGCCGCCGGCCCTCACCGCCGCATCATCGAGCAGCATCGTCGCGCCCGGAGCCGGAAGCTCGGTCACCGCGCGCACGATCACGTCGGCCTGGACACAGCCGATGATCGTGACGTTCGCTGGAGGTGGCGGGGAGGCCAACGCGTGGGAGTCCTCTGACTACTCGGGAATTTGCAAAGAGTTTGCCTTATCAGGGTCGGACGGCCTATTCTGTCGCCAGGCGAAGCCCCATCTTCAGGCGCAACGCATCTTATTCGTAAAGAGCCTTTCCTTCAAATGGAACTCTCGGGCAGCGGCACAGGCAACGGCAACGGAACCGCGGGCAACGGCCGCGACCAATCTGAATCGAGAATGGGCATGCTCCGCGGGCTCGGTGAGCAGGCGGTGCTCGAGTCGATCTTCGGGAGCGGGCCGATCACCCGGCCGCAGATCGCCAGCGCCACCGGGCTCTCCAAGCCGACCGTCTCGGCCGCCGTCAGCCGCCTCGAGCAGGCCGGGCTCGTGCGCGCCGCCGGCACCCGCGTCGGCCACCGCGGCCGCCAGCCGGTCGCCTACGAGGTCAACTCGCGCGCCGGGTTTGTGGTCGGTGCCGACATCGGGGGCGCGAACCTGCGCGTGGCCGCTGCGGACCTCTTCGGCGAGCCCATCTGCGACGACCAGCGCGCGACCCCAAAGGACGGTGCGCGCAGCGTCGGCGAGCAGCTGTTGGAGTTGGTCACGGAGGTGATCGACGAGGCTGCCGGCGCACATGGCGCGCCGCTGGCACTGGGGGTCGCATCTCCCGGGATCATCGACCAGGCCAGCGGCCGCGTCACCTCGCTCGCGTACAACGTCGTCCCTGAAGGCCGCTTCGACCCAGCCGACGTGATCCGCGCCCGCTTCGACATACCGGTCATCGTCGACAACAACGTGAACCTCTCTGCCGTCGGCGAGAAGTGGTTCGGG
This sequence comes from Conexibacteraceae bacterium, assembly GCA_009785395.1. The sequence continues at coordinate 10,582 of WQWK01000021.1, read as the reverse complement.
CTGGCACGTGGGGTTTCCACGCTGGTCTTCATCGCTCTCGGCTCCGGCGTCGGGCTCGGGCTGATGGTGGGCGACGAGCTGCTGCGCGGCGCCCACGGCGCCGCCGGGGAGATCGCGTACCTACCCCTTGCCTCCGACCCGTTCGACCCGCGCCATCGCCTGCACGGAGGCCTAGAGGACGAAATCGGCGCGGCCGGCATCGTCGCCGCGTACAACGCGTCGCGGGGCCCGGGGGACAGCGAGGTGGCGAGCGCGCAGGAGGTCTTTGAGCGGGCCGGCGGCGGCAACGGCGCCGCACACGGTGTGGTCGAGCACGTGGCGGCGCGTCTGGGCGAGGCCGTCGGAACCGTGTGTGCGATCGTCGACCCGGAGCTGGTGGTGCTCGGCGGCGGCATCGGCTCCAACCGGCTGCTGCTGCGCGGTGTCCGTGGCGCCGCGGCGGCCCTGGTCCCGGTCACGGCCCGCATCGAGACGAGCCGGCTGGGTGAGCGTGCCGCGCTGCAGGGTGCGGTTGCGGTGGCGCTGCGAGAGGCGCGTATGACTCTGCTCTCGTCCGGTAGCCGGCAGCGGTCGCTCTAATGCTCGTCCGCAACCACTGGCCTGCCGCTGAACGTTCATTGAAATTCGGAGAAGATCATCCAAAAACGCGCTGGGGGCTTGCGTCCGCCACATCACAAAGTTATTCTTTTTGTTTAGAAGTTTCCCAAAAGAGTTCTGGCTAGCCGAAATCAATCTGAGGGAGGATTTGATGAAGCGCTTCAATTGGCTGCTTGCCGCGCCCATCGCGTGCGTGGCCATGGCCGCCTTTGGTGGTACCGCCCTTGCCGGTGGGACCACCGGTTCAGCTGCCGCGGGCAGCGGTGCCCCGACCGGTAAGGTCGGCGGCAAGATCGTGATCGACAACGAGTCGGGTGCAACCTGGTCATGCCAGTTCAACCCGCTGAACCCGGCAGACTTCGGCGCCGGCACCACGTTCGGTCTCATGTACGAGCCGCTGATGTACGTGAACATCCTTCAGAGCACCGCCGCCCCGAAGCCGATGCTTGCGACGGCGGATGCGTGGTCTCATGGTTTCAAGACCCTGACCTTCACGATCCGCAGCGGCGTCAAGTGGACCGACGGCACAGCCTTCAGCGCCAAGGACGTCGTCTACACGTTCAACGCCATCAAGAGCGACAAGGCGCTCGACATCAACTCGCTGTTCACCAACGACGGCGGGCCGATCGAGAGCGTCACCGCCAAGGGCTCGGACAAGGTCGTCTTCAAGTTCAACGCGCCGGCACAGACGTACTTCTATTACGTCGCCGATCAGACGGCGATCGTCCCGCAGCACATCTGGAGCAAGCTCAGCCAGAGCAAGCTCGCCACCTACACCGACACCAAGCCGGTCGGCACCGGCCCGTACACCCTGGGCAGCTGCTCCGCCCAGAACATCAAGTACGAGCGCAACGCCCACTACTGGCAGAGCAAGCCCAGCCATCCGGTGCCGATGATCCAGGAGATCGACTACCCGTCGTTCCTCTCGAACACCTCCGCCAACCTGCAGCTTCAGCAGGGTCTCGCGCAGTGGGGTGGCCAGTACATCCCGAACGTGAACTCGTTCTACATCAAGGGCAACCCGAGCCGTCACATCTGGTACCCGCCGACGCAGAACGTCGCGCTGGTCCCCAACCTGGACAACGCGCTGCTCAAGCAGCTTCCGGTTCGCCAGGCGATCCTCGCGGCCCTGAACAAGAAGCAGATCTCGGCACTCGGTGAGGGCGGCGAGGAGCAGGCCGCGAACCAGACGGCTGTCGTGACCCCGACGTTCTCGGCGTGGGCAGACACCTCGATCAAGCAGCCCTCCTACAACACCGCGAACGCGAAGGAGATCCTCAAGCGTGCCGGCTTCACCAAGAACGGCTCCGGCATCTACGCGAAGAACGGGCAGGCCCTGAGCTTCACGATCAAGACGATCACGGGCTACTCGGACTGGGACGCGTCCCTGCAGATCATCACTCAGGAGCTGAAGGCCGCCGGCATCCAGGTGACCGTTCAGGACGAGGCGTCAAACACCTACCAGTCCGACCTGCAGGGTGGCAACTTCCAGCTGGCATATGCCGGCTCCGGTGGCCCTGCCGCGATCAGCCCCGGCCCGAGTCCGTACTACGAGCTCCGCGGGTGGCTGCTGAGCCACAACATCGGCTCGACCAACTACGAGCGTTACAAGAACCCGGCGACCGACAACCTGCTGAACTCGTACGCGTCGGCCAACGCGGCCGGTCAGAAGCACATCATCGACCAGGTCCAGAAGCTGATGGTCAGTGACATCCCGTTCATTCCGGTGACCGAGGGCGTCGACTGGTTCCAGTACGACACCACCAAGGTCGGTGGCTGGCCGACCGCGTCGGATCCGTACGCTCAGCCGTCGCCGTACTCCTCGCCGGACAACGGGCAGGTCGTCGCCCACCTGTACCCGACCAAGTAGTGGGGCTCATCTGCGCGTGAGGTCACTCAACCGATGACGACCGTCCGGTGAGGTACCTCACGCGCAGAGGTGGTCTGTTTCTGATCACCCTCTGGGCAGCGCTGACTGTGAACTTCATCATTCCCCGGCTGATGCCGGGGAATGAGGCACAGGCTGTTTTGGCCACCTTCCGCGGCGTCAACCCGTCGGCCGTGAAGGCGCTGGAGATCCAGTTCGGGCTCAATCAGCACCACACGCTGATCTCCAGCTACCTCACGTACCTGGGCCACACCGTGACCGGCAACCTCGGCGTCGACGCCCAGAACGTGCCGGTCCTGCACGAGATCATGTCCAAGCTCCCGTGGACGCTCGGCCTGGTCGGCATCACGACGATCCTGGCGTTCGCGATCGGCACGCTCGCGGGCGTCTACAGCGCCTGGCGCCGCGGCGGCCGCGTCGACGCCTTCCTGCCGCCGGCGCTGTTCATCGTCTCCACCATCCCCGTGTTCTTCGTCGGCCTGTTGCTGCTGTATGTGTTCGCGATCAAGCTGAACGTGCTGCCGCTGAGCGGCAACTACTCGATCGGCGCGACGCCCAGCTTCTCGGCGTCGTTCATCGGCGATGTGCTCAAGCACGCGGTGCTCCCGGGGCTCAGCCTCATGATCGTCACCGCCGGACTGTGGGTGTACTCGATGCGCAACAACATGATCACCACGGTCTCAGACGACCACGTGAAGATGGGCAAGGCGAAGGGCCTCTCGGAGCGGCGCGTGATGTTCGACTACGCCGCCCGCAACGCGATCCTCCCGAACCTCACCGGGTTCGCGATGCAACTCGGATACGTGCTCGGCGGCTCGATCGTGATCGAGTACCTGTTCTCGTACCCGGGCCTCGGCTACCTCTTCTACACGGCGACGACGGACCACGATCTGCCGATGATGCAGGGGCTGTTCCTGTTCTACACCCTGGCTGTGCTCGTCTGCGTGCTGATCGCCGATCTGGCGACGGCCGTCCTCGACCCGCGGACCCGGGACGCGTGATGAAGCGATTCACCGGCACCGTGGGCAACCTGATGCGCAACCGCAAGGCCGCGGTGGGCATCATCATCCTTGCGATCTGCCTGTTTGCGGCGCTCTTCCCCGGGGTGATCGCCTCCGACAGCCCGACCGCGACCGCCTACCTTCCCAACCAGCTGCCCTCCGGGGCACACTGGCTGGGAACCACCCAGCTCGGGCAGGACGTGTTCTCGCAGCTGATCCACAGCACGCGCCTGACGCTCTGGGTGACGTTGGTGGTCACCTCGATCGCGACGCTGATCTCGATGGTCGTCGGCATCACGGCCGCCTACGTCGGCGGCGTCACCGACCGCGTCCTGATGATCATCACCGACATCTTCCTGATTCTTCCGGTGCTGCCGCTGCTGATTCTGCTGGCGGCCTACCTGGCGCCCGGCGTGACATCGCTCATCATCGTCCTGACCATCACCAGCTGGGCCTTCCAGGCACGGCAGCTGCGCTCGCAGGGCCTCGCGATCCGCAACCGCGACTTCCTGATCGCCGCGCGAGTGCGCGGTGAGAGCGCGCTGTACATCATCTTCCGGGAGATCGTCCCGACGATGACCTCGCTGCTGGCCGCCTCGTTCCTGGGCCTGGCGATCTTCGTGGTCGGCTTCGCCGCCAGCCTGCAGTTCCTCGGGCTGGGCAACAGCAGTGAGCTGATGTGGGGAACGATGCTCTACAACGCGCAGCAGGGAGCTGCGCTGGAGTCCGGCAACGCGTGGTGGGCGCTGGCGCCGGGCGCCGCCGTCGCGTTCCTCGGGGCCGGCTTTGCGCTGGTGAACTACGCATTCGACGAGATCTCCAACCCGGCACTGAAGCCGGTGAGGCGCAAGCGGAAGAGGAAGCGTGTCCGAGCCTCTGCTTGACGTCTCCGGCCTGTGCGTCGACTACATCACCGCGAAGGGGACCACCCGCGCGGTCGAGCAGGTGAGCTTTCAGCTGGCTCCGGGCGAGTTCCTCGGAGTCGTCGGTGAGTCCGGCTGCGGCAAGTCGACGATGCTGTTCGGCGTCTCCCAGCTGTTGTCCGACACGGCGCAGATCTCCGGCGGGTCGGTGAAATTCAAGGGGCGTGAGCTGGTCGGTCTGGCCGAGAAGCAGTTGCGTGGGCTCCGCTGGCGGGAGTTCGCGGTCGTGATGCAGAGCGCGATGAACGCGCTGAATCCGATGAAGACCGTGGGCGCCCAGTTCAGCGACGTGATGCGCGCCCACGGCCAGACCGACAGGGTGAAGATCCGCAAACGCTCGGAGGAGGTGCTCGGACTGGTCGGGATCGACACCGCCCACCTGCGGAGCTTCCCGCACCAGCTCAGCGGTGGCATGCGTCAGCGCTCGATGATCGCGATGGCGCTGCTGTTCGAGCCGTCCCTGATCCTGATGGACGAGCCGACGTCCGCGCTGGACCTGGTGGCCCAGCGCTCACTGATGAACCGCATCAAGGAGCTGCAACGGGAGCTGGGATTCGCGGCCGTGTTCGTCACCCACGACATGTCGGCCGTGAGCCGCTTCTCGGACCGGATGCTGGTGATGTACGCCGGACAGGTGTCCGAGTCGGCGCCGACGCGAGAGCTTTTCAGCACCCCGCGCCACCCCTACACGCGCGGACTGATGGAGGCGTTCCCATCGGTCCGCGGGCCGCGCAAGCAGCTCGCCGGGATCCCCGGCAGTCCCCCGAACCTGGCCGAGCCGCCACGCGGCTGTCGCTTTCATCCGCGCTGCCCGGTCGTGATGGAGCAGTGCCCCACGACCGCACCGGAGCTGGTCGCGGCCGGCGGCGCCCAGGTCCGCTGCCTGCGCTACGAGCCTGCAGAACCCGCAGAACCCGCAGAGCCCGCACAGCTCTCAGCCACGGAGGAGGACTAGCCGTGTCCGCGTCAGGCACGGAGCCGCTGCTGCGCGTGAGCGGTCTCACCCGCCACTTCAACGTCGGCGGGCTGCTGTCGCACCAGACCCTCCACGCCGTCGACGACTTCAGCTTCACGATCGGTGAGGGCGAGATCCTCGCCGTGGTGGGGGAGAGCGGCAGCGGCAAGAGCACGGTCGCCCGTCTGCTGGCCCACGTCTATCCGGTCACCGCCGGAGAGATCGAATACCGCGGCCGGCGTGTCGAGAAGCTCCGCAGCCGTCGCAGCCTCGCGTGGTACCGCGGCGAGGTGACGATGGTCTTCCAGGACCCGTTCAGCGCCTTCCACCCGGTCCACAGGATCTCCCACGGGGTGATGCGCAACCTCAAGCTGCACCGTCCCGAGCTGAGCGCGGCCGAGCGCCGGCGGGAGGCCGAGCGTGTATTTGAAGCGGTCGGACTGGCGCCGCGGATGCTCGACCGTTACGCGTACGAGATGAGCGGCGGTGAGCGTCAGCGCGTCGGGTTCGCGCAGGCGCTGGCCGTGAAGCCGAAGCTGATCCTCGCCGACGAGCCGGTCTCGATGCTGGATGTCTCGATTCGCGCGGGGGTGCTGAACATGATGGCCGGCCTGCGCGACCAGGAGGGCGTCTCGATCCTCTACATCACCCACGACCTGGCCAGTGCCCGCTACATCGCCGACCGCATCATGGTGATGTACGCCGGCCACCAGGTCGAGGAGGGCGCCGCGGAGGCGGTGCTCGCGGCGCCCAAGCACCCGTACACGCAGCTGCTGCTCTCCGCGGCCGCCGACCCGCTGGAAACGGACGACGACGCCCCGGAGGCCACGGACAGCGGCGAGCCGCCACGCGTGATCAACCCGGGTGAGGGGTGCCGCTTCCGTTCCCGGTGTCCGGTCGCGATCGACAAGTGCGCGACGGTCACCCCGCGCCTGGAGCAGCTCGGCGAGGTCAAGGTCGCCTGCCACGTCGCAAGCGCGGGCACCGCGGCGGCGCCCGCTGGCGCTGCCGCGGAATGAACGCCACTCTGGATGACCAGGGCCCGCAGCTGGTCATCTTCGACTCTGACGGGGTGCTGGCCGACTCCGAGCGGCTGGCGGTGAAGATCGATGTGCGCGTGCTGGCCGATCTCGGCTGGCCGCTGACGGAGGCGGAGGTGATCGAGCGGTTCGTCGGCCGTTCCGACCGGGAGACGCGCGAGGCGATCGAGGCGCACCTGGGCCGGGCGCTCCCCGGCGACTGGCAGGACAGGGTTGACGAGCTTCACCGCGCCGCTTTCGCGCGTGAACTGCGGCCCGTCCCGGGGGTCGTCGAAGCGCTGGACGCGATCACGCTCCCGAGTTGTGTGGCGTCGAGCGGCACCCACGAGCACCTGCGTTACACGCTCGGGTTGATCGGCCTCCATGAGCGCTTCGCCGGCCGGATCTTCAGCGCCGAGGACGTCGGCGCGAGCAAGCCCGCCCCCGACGTGTTCCTGCGCGCGGCCGCCCGGATGGGCGTGCCGCCGGCGCGGTGCGTGGTGGTCGAGGACAGTCTCAACGGCGTCCGCGCGGCGCGCAGCGCCGGGATGCCGGTGCTCGCCTATGCGGGCGGCCTCACTCCGCGGGACAAGCTCGCCGGTCCCGGCACGGTGCTGTTCGACGACATGCGCGAGCTCCCGGACCTGATCACTCGCCGGGGTAGCGCAGCCCGATCTGGCGGCGAACCGCATCCATCGTGGCCATGATCGCGACCGTCTCCGACAGCGGCAGCACGCTGCTTTCGCGCTCCCCGGCGGCTATCAGCCGCCGCATCTCATCGGCCTGGAACTGCATTCCGCGGCCCGGGACGTCCGAGCTGTAGTGGAAGGTGGCGGCTCCGCCGCTGTCATACACGGTGAAGGAGGTGGGTGTGTACCAGACCCCGTCGATCTCGATGCGGCCACGGGTCCCGATCACCGCCGCCTTGTTCGGGCCCTGCATGGTGCTGGCCGTGAAGATCGAGGCGGTTCGCCCCTCGGGGCCGTGCAGCACCACCGCGGTTTCGCCGTCCGCGCCCGTCGGCTTCAGGGTGGCGGATGCCAGAACGTGCTCGGGCGCGCCGAGAACGTCGAAGGCGAACGAGATCGGGTAGACGCCGAGGTCGAGCAGCGCGCCGCCGCCGAGCTCCAGCGCGTTGAGGCGGTGGCTCGGGTCGTCTGAGAGCAGCTGCGTGTGGTCCGCGATCAGCGCCCGCACCTCCCCGATCGCCCCGGCGGCGAGCTGCTCGCGCACTGCGACCATGTGCGGGAGCCACCGGGTCCACATCGCCTCGAGCAGCACGAGGCCGCGGTCGGTCGCGAGCTCGACGAGGGTGCGGGCCTGAGCGGCGTTGATCGTGAACGGCTTCTCGACCAGCACATGCTTGCCGGCCAGAAGCGCCAGCCGGACGTCGTCATGGTGTCTGGAGTGCGGGGTGGCCACGTAGATCACGTCGACCTCGGGGTCGGCCACCAGCTGCTCGTAGCTGCCGTGCGCAGTGGGGATCCGGAAATCGGCGGCGAACGTGTCAGCGCGCTCCTGCGAACGTGACCCGACGGCCGTGACGTTGTGGCCGGTGAGCAGCAGGTCGGCGGTGAACGCGCCGGCGATCCCTCCGGGGCCGAGGATGCCCCAGCGGATCGCTTGCGGCGACGCGGCTTGGGCGCTTTCAGGGGCTGGCATCGAGCGCGGCCGGGCCTACTCGGTCTGCTGGCCGGGCGGCGGTGCGGCGGAGATCCAGGGCTTGCGCCAGCCGCCGAGGCCGTTCAGCAGCTTGTCTCCCTCGGCCGGGCCCCATGAGTCCTGGGCATAGGCCAGCACCGGCGGCGGGTGGTCGAGCAGCGGTTGCAGCACGCGCCAGGATTCCTCGACGCTGTCCTGGCGGGTGAAGACGGTGGTGTCGCCGACGAGCGCGGCGTGCAGCAGAACCTCGTACGGGGTCGCCGCCTCGCCGCCCTCCTGCGCGAACTCCATGTTCAGGTGGATGTCGGCAGCGCCCTTGCGGTCGGCGCGCTGGGCGTCCAGGATCATCTGGATGCCCGTGCTCGGGTCGATCTTGAAGACGATCTGGCTGGGCTCGGGACGGCGGCTGGCGCTGGGGATGAAGGCGAGTCTCGGCGGGTGATGGAACACGAGCCGCACCTCGGTCTGCTTCACCGGCATGCGCTTGCCGGTACGGATGAAGAACGGCACGCCGGCCCAGCGCCAATTGTCGATCTCGAGTCTCAGGGCCGCGTAGGTCTCGGTGGTGGAGTCCGGCGCGACGCCCTGGATGTCACGGTAGCCGTCGTACTGGCCGCGCACGTAACGCGCGGGGTCCGCATCCTTGATCGAGCGCAGGATGGCGTACTTGGCGTTCTTCAGGGTTTCGGCGTCACCGCCTGCGGGCGGCTCCATCGCGACGGCCGCGATCACCTGCAACAGGTGGTTGACGACGACGTCCCGCAGCGCCCCGACCGGGTCATAGAAGTGGCCGCGATCCTCGACCCCGACCGTCTCAGACATCGTCAGCTGGACGGAGGAGACGTAGTTGCGGTTCCAGACGGGCTCGATCATCGTGTTGGCGAACCGCAGATACAGGATCTCCCGCAGCCCCATCTTGCCGACGAAGTGGTCGATCCTGAGGATCTGCGACTCATCGACGTACTGGTGGAGCTCGGTTGTGAGCGCGCGTGCCGACGCGAGGTCATGGCCGAACGGCTTCTCCACGACGACGCTCTGCCCGGAGCTGACCAGGCCGGCGTCGTGCAGGCCGGAGATCACCCGGCCAAACAGTGAGGGCGGGATCTCCAGGTAGAAGACCGGGTTGGCCAACTCGCTCAGCTCCTGCTTGACCCGTGTGTAGGTGCCGTCGTCGGCGAAGTCCCCGCTGACATACCGCAGACGCGCGGCGAAGCGCTTGAACACGGCCTCATCGAACTGCTCGCCGGTCTCGATGATCGACTCGCGAGCGCGCTCGATCAGCTGCGCCACCTCCCAGTTCTCGACCGCGACGCCGATCACGGGCTGGTCGAGCAGCTTGCGGCGCTCCAGCCGGTACAGCGATCTGAACGTCATCTTGCGCGCCAGATCGCCGGTGATCCCGAAGATCACCAGCGCATCGGCCTCACGCTGCGAGGTCACGTACGGAACCCTACCGTTTGGGCGGCCGTTGCGCTCAGCCGGAGCGGGCCGCCCGGCCGCGGGCCCGCAACTCGCGGGCGAGGTCGATGTCCGCGGAGGCCACGGCGCCGTCGGCCGAGCCCGTCTCGAGCACCACCGGCAGATCCTGGAAACGCGGCTCCGACAGGAAGACCGCGAGCCCGTCCTCGCCGATCTCGCCGTCACCGGGGGCGGCGTGGCGGTCGCGGTTGGAGCCCAGCGGTGTCATCGAGTCGTTGAGGTGGATCGAGTGCAGCCGCTCGAGCCCGACGGTGCGGTCGCACTCCGCCAGGGTCTCGTCGAGACCGTCGACCGTGCGGACCTCGTAGCCGGACGCCAGCAGATGGCATGAGTCGAGGCACATGCCAAGGCGCGCATCGCCGCCGGCGGCATCGATCAGCGCCGCCAGCTCCTCGAACGAGCGCCCGAGGGTGCCGCCCGCCCCGGCCGTGTCCTCGAGGTGCAGCGCACAGCGCTCCGACTCGGCCAGCGCCTCCGCGATCACGACACCCGCACGCGTGATCGCCTCGCCGACGTGGCCGGTCTTGGCCGAGCCGGGGTGCAGGACGACGCCCGTCGCGCCGATCGCATCACCGACCCGCAGCGAGTGCGTCAGCGATGTGAGCGACTTCTCCCGGATCTCCGGATCCTCGGAGGCGCAGTTGAGCAGGTACACGGCGTGGATCAGCACGCCGCCGACGGCGCTGTCCGCGCGCGCCTCGCGGAAGCGGGCGAAGTCATCCTCGCCATAGTTGGTGGGGCGCCACATGCGCGGGGACTGGTTGAAGATCTGGATCGACTCGGCACCCAGCTCGGCGCCGCGCTCGATCGCCTTGTACAGGCCCCCGGCGGGCGAGACGTGCGCCCCTATGAGCATTGGACGAGCGCTCCTGAGATGACGGGCACTAGCATGGCCTCCGGTTCGTGATGAGAGTTCGGTTCGCACCATCGCCAACGGGCGCGCTGCACATCGGCGGCGCCCGCGCCGCGCTCTACAACTGGCTGCTCGCGCACGGGCCGGGCGAGCGGGGCGACGGCGCGGCGGCAACGGGTACGCGCGGCACCTTCCTGCTGCGGAT
>WQWK01000020.1 GCA_009785395.1 Conexibacteraceae bacterium | reverse complement strand
GTCCGGAGTCGCGACCAGATAGCGGCCGGCGGTGGTTTTTTCACCAATTTCATCAAGGGAGTTACAAGTGGCTCAGGTAGGAATCAGAGAGCTGCTGGAGGCCGGTGTTCACTTCGGCCACCAGACGCGGCGTTGGAATCCGAAGATGCGCCGGTTCATCTTCGGCGAGCGCGACGGGATCTACATCATCGATCTCGAGCAGACCGATCAGCTGCTCCAGCAGGCGCAGCAGTTTGCGTCAGAGATCGCCCGGCGCGGCGGCACCGTGATGTTCGTCGGCACCAAGAAGCAGGCTCGCGACGCGATCAAGGACACCGCTGAGGCGGCCGGTATGCCGTACGTCAACCACCGCTGGCTCGGTGGGCTGCTGACGAATTTCCAGACGATCTCAGGACGCATCAGGCGCCTGCATGACCTCGAGCGCTACGAGGCCGAGGGACAGCTGCAGCTGCTGCCGACGCGCGAGCGCATGGCCGCGCTGGCCGACCTCGAGAAGCTGCGCGCGAACCTCGGCGGCGTCAAGAACATGCAGCGCCAGCCCGATGCGGTGTTCGTGATCGACCTCAAGACCGAGGCGATCGCCGTCAAGGAGGCCCAGCGCCTGCGGATCCCGATCATCGGCCTGGTCGACACCAACTGCGACCCCGAGGGGATCGACTTCGTGATCCCGGGCAACGACGACGCGATCCGCTCCTGCGCCGCGATCACGCGGGCGATCGGCGATGTGGTCGCCGAGTCCTACGGCGTGTTCAAGGCCGAGGAGGAGAGGGCCCGCCTCGAGCGTGAGCGCAAGGAGGCCGAGGAGCGCGCCAGGCGCGAGGCCGAGGAGGCCGAGCGCCGCGCGGCCGAGGAGAAGGCCCGTGAGGAGGCTGCCGCTGCGGCTGCCGCCGAGGCTGAGGCGAAGGCTGCGGCCGACGCTGCCGCCGCGGCCGAGGCTGAGGCGAAGGCCGCGGCTGATGCCGCAGCCGCTGCCGCTGAGGCCGAGGCCAAGGCGCGCGCGGAGGCCGAGGCTGCCGCCAACGCTGCCGAGACGCTGGCCGCCACCGAGGCTGCGGCCGCCGCTGCGCAGGAGGACACCCCCGGTGCCCGCGCCGCCGCTGTCGAGGAGGCCGTGGAGCAGGCAGCGGCCGAGCCCGCTTCGGTCGAGGACACCGACCCGATCCTCACCGAGACGGAGGTTGCGGCTCCCGCCGAGCCCGCAGCGCAGACCGAGACGGAGGTTGCGGCTCCCGCCGAGCCCGCAGCGCAGACCGAGACGGAGGTTGCGGCTCCCGCCGAGCCCGCAGCCGAGACCGAGACGAAGACTGAGACCTCAGAGGAGAACTGAGTTGAGCGCGATCACCGCATCTGACGTGAAGGCTCTTCGCGACCGCACCGGCGCGGGGATGATGGCCTGCAAGAACGCTCTGGCGGAGGCTGACGGCGACATCGACCGAGCCGTCGAGCTGTTGCGCGCACGCGGCGAGGCCCAGGCCGCCAAGCGGGCGGGCAACGAGGCGACCGAGGGCACCGTCCAGAGCTACGTGCACGTGGCCGGCGGCAAGCCGATCGGCGTTCTCGTCGAGGTCGATTGCGAGACAGACTTCGTCGCCCGCAACGATGACTTCGTGGCGTTCGCCAAGGACCTGGCACTGCACATCGCGGCCGCCAGCCCGCTGGCGATCACCGACGACGAGGTGCCGGCCGAGGATCGTGAGCGCGAGGTGCGCGTCGCGACCGAGAAGGCCGCCGACCGTCCCGAGAACGTGCGCGAGCGGATCGTCGAAGGCTCGGTCAACAAGTGGCTCGAGGATGTTGTGCTGCTGCGCCAGAAGCACGTCAACGAGGAGAAGTACGGCGGCAAGACGATCGAGGAGATCCGGGCCAAGCTGGCGTCGGACACCGGCGAGAACGTCATCATCCGCCGCTTTTCACGCTTCGCCGTCGGCGAATAGCAATAGTCTCCCTCGGGTGACGACCCAGACAAACGGCACCGCACCCGCCTACGGGCGGGTGCTTTTGAAGCTGTCCGGCGAGGCCCTGATGGGCGACCTCGACTACGGCACCGACCCGGCGCGCGTGCAGGCGATCGCCCAGGACATCGCCACGATCCACCGTCGCGGAGTGGAGGTCGCGGTCGTGGTCGGCGGCGGCAACATCTACCGGGGGCTCGCCGCGGCCGCCCGCGGTATGGACCGGGCGACCGGTGACTACATGGGAATGCTGGCGACGGTGCTGAACGCGCTGGCGCTGCAGGACGCGCTCGAGAAGGGCGAGATCCCCACCCGGGTACAGTCCGCGATCACGATCTCCGAGGTTGCCGAGCCCTACATCCGCCGGCGCGCCGTACGGCATCTCGAGAAGGGCCGCGTCGTGATCTTCGCGGCGGGCACAGGCAACCCGTTCTTCACGACCGATACCGCCGCGGCGCTGCGCGCCGCCGAGCTTCACGCGGAGGTTGTGCTGATGGCCAAGAACGGGATCGACGGCGTCTACAGCGACGACCCGCGCAAGAACCCCGACGCCCGCTTCATCCCTGAGCTCACACACAAGGAGGCGCTCACCCAGGGCCTCCAGGTGATGGACTCGACGGCATTCGCCCTGTGCATGGACAACAACCTGCCGATCATCGTCTTCAACATGGCCGACAGCAGCAACATCAACCGGATAGTGTCCGGTGAACGGGTGGGAACCCTCATCGAGACATGAGTGATGGCGAGCTATGAGTGAAGACGATCTGGTTTCAGGCCTCCTCGACGATGCGCGCGAGCGCATGCACAAGTGCGTCGATTCGACGCGCCACGAGTTCAGCTCGGTGCGGACCGGGCGTGCCAGCCCGGCGCTGCTGGACCGCGTCAACGTCGACTACTACGGCGCCGTCACGCCGCTCAAGCAGTTGGCGACGATCAACGCACCCGAGCCTCGGCTGATCTCGATCCAGCCCTACGACAAGAGCTCGATCAAGTCGATCGAGAAGGCGATCCTCGAGTCCGACATCGGCCTCACGCCGTCCAACGACGGAGCTCTGATCCGGCTGATGCTCCCGGAGCTGACCGAGGAGCGCCGCAAGGAGCTCGTGAGGGTGGTGCGACATATCGCCGAGGAGGGCCGGGTCGCGATCCGCAACGTGCGCCGCGACGTGATGCAGGACCTTCGCGAGCTCAAGGACGGCGGCGAGCTCGGCTCCGACGACGAGCACCGCGCCGAGGGCGAGCTGCAGAAGGTCACCGATTCACGTGTAACCGAGCTGGACGAGCTCCTGAAGCTCAAGGAAGAAGAGATCCTCGAGGTCTGACGTGAGCGAGGACGCTGCGCCGGATGAGGGCGCTGACGGACCGCGCTTCGTCGCGATCATCACCGACGGCAACGGGCGCTGGGCCAAGGAGCGCGGGCTCCCCGCGATCAGGGGGCACGAGGCCGGGGCCGATGTGCTCAAGGAGCGCCTGCGCGACGCGGTCAGCTTCGGGATCAAGGAGCTGACCGTGTACTCGTTCTCGACCGAGAACTGGACACGCTCGAAGGCCGAGGTCTCGGGCCTGATGCGGATGTTCGCGCGGCGGATCGACACGGAGACTCCGGAGCTCAAGGCCGAGGGGGTGCGCATGCGCTTCATCGGCAGGCGGTCCGCGCCGGTCTCCGCGCGGCTGATCGAGAAGATGCGATGGGCCGAGGCTGAGACCGCGGAGAACGACCGGATCACGCTGTTCGTCGCCTTCAACTACGGTGGAAGGGCCGAGATCCTCGACGCCGCCCGCGCCTTCACGGACGGTGACGAGGATGATTTCCGCCGTCTCCTGTACGCACCCGAGATGCATGACCCCGACCTGATCATTCGTACCAGCGGCGAGCAGCGGGTCTCGAACTTCCTGACCTGGCAATCGGCCTACTCGGAGTTCGTCTTTCGCGACGAACTGTGGCCGGACTTCACGCGCGATGCGTTCGCCTCGAGCCTCGCGGAGTACGCATCGCGCCACAGGCGCTTCGGTGGCCGCTGATGCCGCAGGCCCGTCGTGCAGCGCAGCCGCCGCCCCGCCGAAGCGCGGACTCACAGCCACCACGCAAGCGCTCTGACCTGCTCTCGCGAGTGCTCGTCGCCGTCCCGGCGGCCGTCCTGGCGATCGTGTTCGTGGACATCGGCGGCATCGGCTGGATGCTGCTGATGGTGCTGCTCGCGTTCGCGTGCCTCAGCGAGCTGTATCGCATGCTGCCGGACTGGCGCCCGGTGCCGGTCGTCGGGTTCGTGGTCGTCGCCGGGATGTGCGTGGCCGCCCGCTACGGCCACACGCCAGCCTACGTCGCCGGCGCCGCCTGCGCCGGGGCGCCGCTCGTCCTTCTGGCGATCATGGCGCGCGGCCACACCGCGGACGCCACGCTGACGATCGCCGCCACTCTGCTCGGGATCATCTGGATCGGCTTCGCGTTCGCCTTCGCGGTGCTGTTGCGGCAGGTCCCGCACGTCGGCAAGGGGATCGTGATCGACGTGATGATCGGCACCTTCGTCGGCGACACCGCCGCCTACCTGGGCGGGCGCATGTTCGGACGCCACCCAATGGCGCCGGCGATCTCGCCCAAGAAGACGGTCGAGGGCCTGGGGATCGGTGCGCTCGCCACGATCGTCGCGGTCGTCGTGGCCGGCCTCTACCAGGAGGCCTGGCTCTCGCACGGCGCCGCGCTGCTGCTCGGTGTCGCGATCGCGATCTTCGGGCCGCTCGGCGACCTGTTCGAGTCGCTGATCAAGCGCGATGCCGGCACCAAGGATGCCGGCCGCCTGTTCGGCGCCCACGGCGGCGCGCTCGACCGGCTCGACGCGATCATCTTCACGATCATCGTCGGCTACTTCATCGCGATCCACATCCCGGCGCGGTAGCCCTCGCATGGCGCGCCGACTCGTCATCCTGGGCTCCACGGGCTCGATCGGCACGCAGGCGCTGGATGTCGTCGCGCGCTCCAACGGCGATCTGCAACTCGTCGGTCTCAGCGCCGGCAGTGACTGGCCGCAACTGGTCGAGCAGGCGGTCCGGCTAGGTGTGAGCCGGATCGCGCTGGCCGACCCGGACGCGGCCGCGCGTGCCGCCGAGGAGTGGACCGGGGGGGAGGTGCTGGCGGGCCCTGACGGCCTGGTTGATCTGGTCACCGGCTCCGGGGCGGAGATGGTGCTGAACGCGATCGTCGGCGCCGCCGGGCTGCTGGCGACCGTAGCCACGCTCGGCGAGGGGATCGACCTCGCGCTCGCCAACAAGGAGTCGCTGGTCGTCGGCGGTGAGCTGGTCACGCAGCTGGCGGAGGCAACCGGCGCGGAGATCCTGCCGGTCGACTCCGAACACTCGGCGCTGTACCAGCTGATCGCTGGTGAGTCTGCGGGCACGATCGACCGGTTGCTGTTGACGGCCTCCGGTGGGCCGTTCCGCGGGCGTACGCGTGCGGAGCTCGAACAGGTGACGGTCGAGCAGGCGCTGGCGCATCCGACCTGGTCGATGGGCGGGAAGATCACGATTGACTCCGCGACCCTGATGAACAAGGGCTTGGAGGTGATCGAGGCCCACCACCTGTTCGGCACCCCGTACGACCAGATCGACGTCGTCGTGCACCCCCAGTCCATCGTTCACAGCCTGATCCAGCTGTGCGACGGCGCCACGCTCGCCCACCTCGGCTACCCGGACATGCGCGTCCCGATCGCCTACGCCCTGCATCACCCCAACCGCGCCGAGGTGCCGCTGCCGGCGCTCGACCTCGCATCCGTGGGCTCGCTGACGTTCGAGCCGCCGGACCTCGACACGTTCACCTGCCTGCGGCTGGCGCGCCAGGCGGGCATCGCCGGCGGCACGGCGCCGTGCACGCTCAACGCCGCCAATGAGGTGGCGGTTCATGCCTTCCTCTTAGGGAAGCTCGCTTTCCTGGAGATCGCCGCAGTGATCGAGGAGACCCTCACCGCCATGCCCACCCAGCCCGTGCATTCGTTCGACTCGTTGATGGACGCCGACGTTCAGGCACGCACGGCCGCGTCGGAGGCCGTCGCGCGGCTGTCACACTGAGCTGATGGCCTACGTCCTCGCGTTTCTGGGCTTCGCGCTGCTGATCATCCTGCACGAGGCCGGCCACTTCGTCGCCGCGAAGGCCGTCGGCATGCGCGTCGAGCGCTTCTCGCTGTTCTTCGGGCCGATGTTCTGGAAGCGGCGTGTGGGGGAGACCGAATACGGCATCGGCGTGATCCCGCTCGGCGGCTACGTGAAGATCACCGGTATGTCCCCGCTCGAGGTGCTCGAGGAGCCCGAGGTCGAGGCACGGGCCTACATCAATCAGCCGCCGTGGAAGCGGATCGTCGTGATCGCCGCCGGGCCGGCGGTGAACATCGTGCTGGCGATCGTCCTGGCCTGGGTGTACTTCCTCGGCGGCCAGACGCACCAGGTGACCGACCGTCACGGGCAGCCGGTGGCCACGAACAACGTCGCGGCGATCACCGTCGGCAGCGCCGCCGACGGTGTCCTGAAGCTCGGCGACCGGATTGTGTCGGTGGACGGCGTCACCGGTGGGCCCACGCAGTTTCACGACGCGATCGCCAAGCACACCTGCGCCGGCGGTGCCCGCGCGGACAATTGCGAGGCGACCACCGCTGCCACGATCGTGGTGCGCCGTGACGGCGAGCTGAAGACGCTGCACGTGCGCCCGCGCTGGAGCGCCCGCTACAAGGAGATGCTGGTCGGCTTCGGCTTCGGGGTGAAGACAGCCCCCTACGGCGTGCTCGAGGCCGCCAAGCTCAGCGTCACGCGGCTGTGGTGGGTGACCAAGACGACCGTCAGTCACATCGCCCAGATCTACAAGCCGAGATACCGCAAGGGGTTCCACAGCTTCGTCGGCGCCTACACGATCACCGAGCAGGAGATCTCGAGCGGTTTCTATTCGGGTATCCAGATCCTCGCGCTGATCTCACTCTCGCTCGGGATCATCAACCTGTTCCCGTTCCTGCCGCTGGACGGCGGCCACATCTTCTGGGCGCTGGCCGAGAAGATCCGCGGCCGCCGGATCCCGTGGGTCGTGATGGAGCGCGCGAGCTTCGTCGGGATCGCGCTGATCGCCATCCTCTTCTTCATCGGCATCAGCAACGACATCTCCGGGCTCGCCGGCAACGGGCTCGGGACCTAGTTCCCGGCCGCCGCGCCGCTGCTGCGGCGGCCGGCCCTGACCGCCTCCGCCAGCACCTCCAC
This sequence comes from Conexibacteraceae bacterium, assembly GCA_009785395.1. Next base: position 7,167 of record WQWK01000020.1, on the reverse strand, counting down.
CGGATGTTTTACGGGGAGCGGATGGCCGAGCGCGCGCAGGGCGCGGCGGAGCTGGCCGATGCAGGCGTGGTCGCCGGTAACCACCATCGCGGCGCCGGTCGTGACGATCGCCTCGGCCTGCCGTCGCGCGAGCTGCGCTGACGCCTCCGGCTCGGCGAAACGGTAGATCCCGGGCGCGCCGCAGCACGCCCCGGCCGTCGGGGGGACCGCGACGAGCTCGACGCCGGGGATGCGCCTGAGCAGCTCTCGCGGGAGGTCGGCGAGCCCCTGGCCGTGGCGCAGCTGGCAGGAGTCGTGGTATGCGATCCGGACTGCGAGCGGGCCGATGCGCGAGCGCAGCGGCGCTCGCGCGAGCAACTCGTGGATGTCGAGCGCCAGGGCGCTGAACGCCCGCGCCTCCGGCGTGCCGAGCAGCCGGCCGTAATCCTTGAGCGCGACCCCGCAGCCGCCGGCGCTGGTGACGATCCGGTCGACGCCGCCGACCGCGGCAAAGGCGGCGATCGTAGCCTGCGCGCGGCGCAGCCCGTGCGCGCGGGCACCGCTGTGCAGCTCGATCGCGCCGCAGCACTCCGGCAGCCTTGGGGCGATCACCTCATAGCCCTCGGCCGCGAGCACGGCGAGCGCGGCGTCGTGGATCGCGCCGTGCTCGGCGCGCTGGGTGCAGCCGAGCAGCAGACCGACGCGCCCACGCGACCCGCCCTGAGCGGGTGTGTAGTGGGGGATGGGCCGGCCGCCGAGGCGGTTGAGGCGCCCGGAGCGCGGGAGCGCTGCGAGCGCGGCGCGGCGGCGGACCCGCTCCGCGCTCGGACGGGGGACATCACGCTCGATCATGTTGCGAGCTGCGGCCAGGAGGTCCGGATAGGGCACGTCCTCGGGGCAGACGCTCATGCAGGCCATGCAGCCGAGACAGGAGTCGATGTGCGCCGCCATCTCGGCCGTGGCCGTGCCCACCGGAGCGAGCGCATCCTCGATCAGGACGATGCGGCCGCGCGGGGACTCGGGTTCCGTGCCCCAGAGGGTGTAGGTCGGGCAGCTCTCGAGGCAGAGCCCGCAGTGCGTGCAGCTCATCGTCAGATGCTGCCCACGAAGATGCCCGGGTTGCAAATCCCAGCCGGATCGAAGCGCTGCTTGACGGCGCGCATCAGCTCCAGCTGGGGTCCGCTTGTGACACCCCATGCATCCACCGCTCCCCGGGCAGCAGGGGGGATGTCGGTAACCACGGCCGGTGTGCCCGCCGGCAGGCCGGTGCGCGCGGCCGCGATCCGGTCCACACCGAGGGCGAGGTAGGCGATGCCGAGTGCGGCTCGGCCGACCAGCGTCGCGCCGACCTCGTCCGCGAGCGCGAGCACCGCGCTCAGCTCCTCGCGGCGAGCGTGCACGCGCATGACCGCGCGCTCAGCCGAGCGCTGTCCGGCCCGCTGGCGCGCCCACAGGTCCGCATCAATAGCGCGCACGGGTGCGGCTTCCAGCCCGCACCCGGACATCGTCTCGGCGACGGCCTCCGCGCGGACGCTGGCTTCGGATCCGGTGAGCTGGGCGAGCAGGCCGCCGCGACCCTCCCGCCACGCGACATCGAAGGCCTCGAGGCCAGGATGAGCGGCCCCGATCGCCGTGACCGCCCGCTGCAGCGCATCGGGATCGGCGCTCGAGCCGAGTGCCGTCGCGGTTTGAGTGGGCAACGGGCGCAGGCGCACGTCGACCGTGAGGATCACCCCGAGCGTCCCGTAGGAGCCGGTCAGCAGCTTCGCGACGTCGTAGCCGTCCTGCTGTGCGCTGCTGCGCGGGCCGGTGCGGATCAGGGTGCCGTCGCTGATCGCGGCCGTGATGCCGATGACCTGGTCGCGCACCGGGCCGTAACGGTGGCTGAGCGGGCCGCTGTCGGCGGTGGCGATGACGCCGCCGACGGTCGCGGCGGGGCGCTGGCCAAGGCCCAGGTGCGGGTCTGCGGCGAACATCCGCCCGCTGCGCGCGAGGATCGCCTGCGCGCGCACGAGCGGCGTCCCGGCCGAGAGCGTGGCCGTCTCGCCGTCTCCCTGGACGACGACGCGATCCAGATGGGCTGTCTGCAACTGCAATGCGTCCGGAGGCGGGATGCCGCCCCAGCCGAGCTTGGTGGCGCCGCCGACGATCCGCACGGGTCGCTTCCGCGCCGCCGCGCCCGCAAGCGCGGCGGCGGCCTCACTGAGGCTGCGCGGTATGACGCTGCCGTTCGCCGTGCTTGCGCTCATAGGTGTGTCACCCTGGCGGCAGCGCTCGCAGTGTGATCGCGACCGCGATCCCGGCCCTGCCGCGCGATCCGGGGAACGCGCCGATCAGGTCATAGCCGGGATCGCGCGCCCGCAGGCGCACGAACCTCCCGTCGGGCTGGACGACATCGAGGCCGCCGACGTTGGTGATGCCGGGGGTTTCGGCGATGTGCCCGCCGACGGTCCCGATCGGCGGGTCAGGTCCCTCGAACCAGCGCGCCGCCTGCACCGCCTGCCCGAGGGCGGCCGGCGGCACGCCGGGCTCGACGGTGATCTCGTCGTCGGCCGCGCTCGCTGCGACCATCCGCCGCATGCGCGTGAGCACGATCAGGACGCCGTCGGCGACGGGCAGCGCCCCGCCGCGGTCGCTCGTGCCGGCGCCGCGGACCGCGTAGGGCATGCCCGTGGCCACGCATGCCGCGACGACGCTGGTGACCTCGGGCGCGCCGCCCGGCAGGATCGCCGCCAGCGGCAGCGGCCCTTCGCGCCGCAGGCCGTCCGAGCGGAAGACGGAGAGCGCGGCAGGAGCGGTGATCACGTGCTGCTCGCCGCAGATCAGCCGCGCACGGGCCACCAGTTCAGCGCCTGCCTCCATCGTTTAAGTCTCGCCGATCCGAGTCAGGCGCGGTCGATCTCTAGACTGCCTGGCAATGGCCTCCAAGAACCAGATCCACGTCGGCGGCGTCCCGATCGGCGGCGGCGCGCCGGTCGCCGTTCAGACCATGACCAAGACAGAGACCGCCGACCTGGAGGCGACGCTGGCGCAGATCAGGCGCGTCGCCGAGGCCGGCGCTGACATCGTCCGCTGCGCCGTTCCGCGCGACCAGGATGTGCAGGCGCTCAGGACGATCGTGCGCGAGTCGCCGATCCCGATCATCGCCGACATCCATTTCAACTACACGCTGGCGCTGAAGGCGCTCGACGCCGGCGCCCACTGCATTCGCATCAACCCCGGCAACATCGGCGGTGCCGACAAGGTCGCCGAGGTGGTCGCCAAGGCAAAGCAGCTCGGCACGCCGATCCGCATCGGCGTCAACTCCGGGTCGCTGCCCGCGCACCTGCGCGATCTGGAGTACGAGAACCCGGTCGAGGCGCTCGTCACCGCGGCCACCGAGTTCGTCGACCTGATGGAGCGCCTCGAGTTCACGGACTTCAAGGTTTCGATGAAGTCGACGAGCGTACCCAACACGATCCACTCCAACCGGATGCTGTCGCAGCGGATCCCGTACCCGCTGCATCTCGGCGTCACCGAGGCCGGCACCAAGTGGTCGGGCTCGCTGAAGTCGGCGGTCGGGCTCGGAACGCTGCTGGCCGACGGCATCGGCGACACGATCCGGATCTCGCTCTCGACCTTCCATGCCGAGGAGGAGGTGAAGGTCGCCTGGGAGATCCTCAAGGCGCTGCGCCTGCGGCGGAAGGGGCCGGAGCTGATCGCGTGCCCGACCTGCGGGAGGCTGCAGTTCGACATGGACTCCGTCGTCGCCGAGGTCGAGCGGCGCCTGGAGGACTACGAGGATCCGATCGTCGTGTCCGTGCTCGGCTGCGCGGTCAATGGCATCGGCGAGGCGCGCCATGCGGACTTCGGCATCACCGGGGCCAAGGACGCCGGCGCGATCTACGCCAAGGGCGAGATGATCCGCAAGGTCGAGACCGGGAACCTGGTCGATGAGCTGTTCGTCGAGATCGACAAGTACTACGCGGCCGGCAAGCGCGTGGTGGTCGACGAGGCCAGCGCGGCCGCGGCGCGGCAGTGGCTGGCCGAGAACGAGGACGACACCGCGATGACGCCCGAACGCCTGGCCGCGCTCGAGGCTGCGGCAGCGGCCGACGCTCCGGACATCGTGCAGCCGGACGCCTCACAGCGGGACGCCGTGCAGCTGGACGAGTCCGTCTCGCCCGTGGCCGGGCGCCGCTTCACGCGCGCCTGACCGCATCTCACCGCTCCGCTACCGCTGCTCACGCTCAGCTGCGAGCGTGCACCTTCTCGCGCATGCGCGCGGGCACCAGGTCGAGATACTCGTCGGCGTGCCGCCGCACGTAGGCGGCGACGAACGGGCACAGCGGCACCAGCTCCAGGCCGCGGTCGGCGATGTCGTCGAGCGCCATGTGCACAAGCTGGCTGCCGACACCCTGGCCCTCGTATCTCGGGTCGACCTCCGTGTGGTAGATGGTGATCTCTCCGTCGCGCAGCTGGTATTGGGCGAAGCCGGCAAGCTCCCCGTCGACGATCGCCTCGTAGCGCTCCCGCGCGGTGTTGTCCGTGACTTCGACTCGCATGCCTTCAGCATGGCGCTCGTGTCAAGGAGGAGGCCCCTGGGTCCTGCCCGAAGCAGCCTTGCCTCTAACCAGGCTGCGGAGGAAAGGGCCCAGGGGCCTCTCTGACCCAGGACCTACGCAGCGGCGAACCGCTCCGCGACCTTGTCCCAGTTGATCACGTTCCAGATCGCGGCCAGGTACTCGGGCCGCCGGTTCTGGTACTTGAGGTAGTAGGCGTGCTCCCAGACGTCCACGCCGACGAGGGGCGTCTTGCGGTCGATGAGCGGGGTGTCCTGGTTCGGCGTCGAGATCAGTTCGACACCACCGCCGCCGGCGACGAGCCACCACCAGCCGGAGCCGAAGCGCGCGACCCCGGCCGCGTTCGCCTTCTCCTGGAACTCGGAGAACGAGCCGAAGGCTGAGTTGATCGCGTCGGCCAGCGCGCCGGTGGGCTCACCGCCGCCGCTCGGGCTGAGGGACTCCCAGAAGAGCGTGTGGTTGTAGTGGCCGCCGATGTTGTTCCTGATCGCCGGAACCTCGAGCGCTCCCGGCGAGGTGAGGATCTCCTCAGCGGTCTTTTCGGCCCACTCGGTCCCTTCAATCGCCTTGTTGCCGTTGGTCACGTAGGCAGCGTGGTGCTTGTCGTGATGAATCTCCATCGTCTGCGCGTCGATGTGGGGCTCGAGCGCATCGAACGCGTAGGGGAGTGCTGGGACGGTGAAGGCCATGGTCGCTCCTGTCTCCGGGGTCTCTCTCGGGAGATTCCGTTCTATCAGAGCACCGGCTCGGCCGGACGCCGGTGCGCCAGGCGCGTAGGTAGGCTTGCTCGCCATGCCCCGCCTATCCGAATACCTCCTGCCCACCGAGCGTGACCCACCGGCCGACGCGGAGGCACTCAGCCACAAGCTCATGGTGCGTGCCGGCCTGATCCGGCAGGTCGGATCCGGCCTCTGGAGCTGGCTGCCGGCCGGATGGCGCACGCATCAGCGGATCGTCGCGATCGTGCGCGAGGAGATGGACGCGATCGGCGGTCAGGAGATCCTGATGCCCGTCATGCAGCCCGCCGATCTGTGGCGGCGCAGCGGCCGCTACGAGATCGACGAGCTGTTCAAGCTCAAGGATCGCCGCGACGCCGACATGGTTCTGGGGATGACCTCCGAGGAGGTTGTGACCACTCATGCCACCACGACGATGCGCTCCTACCGGGACCTGCCGCAGATCCTCTACCACTTTCAGATCAAGGAGCGCGATGAGCCGCGCCCGCGCGCCGGCGTCCTGCGGACGCGCGAGTTCATCATGAAGGACTCCTACAGCTTCGACCGCGACACGGAGGGCATGGAGCGCTCCTACGACAAGCACGCGCAGGCGTACGAGCGCATGCTCGAGCGCTGCGGGGTCGAGTGGTACCGCGTCAAGGCTGACGTCGGGATGATGGGCGGGCACGGCGCCGATGAGTACATGGCGCCATGTGCGGCCGGGGAAAACGACGTGGTGCTTGCACCGGGCTATGCGGCGAACATCGAGGTCGCCTCGGCCGATCCCGTGCCCGTCGTGCTGCCGCCCGCGCTCGACGCGCCGGAGGAGGTGCACACTCCGGGCGCGCACACGATGGCGCTGCTGGCCGACCAGCTGGGTGTTGCCGAGGGCGCAACGCTGAAGGCTTTCCCGGTGGTGCTGCTCAGCGACGAGAGCTTTGTGCTCGTCGTGGTCCGCGGGGACCACCGCGTCAACGACATCAAGCTCGCGCTCGCGCTCGGGTCCACGTTCCGCCAGGCGCGCGCGGACGAGATCGAGGACAAGCTGGGGCCGGCGGGCTTCATCGGGCCGGTGGGAGCGCAGGCCCGGATCGTGCTTGATGACGCGGTCGCGACCGATGCCGGTGGCTACGTCGTCGGCGCCAACCGCCCCGACACCCACCTGCGCGGGGTGGTTCCGGGACGCGACTTCAACTTCGAGCGCGCAGATGTGCGCAGCGTCGCCCCCGGCGACACGATCGCTGGTCAGGCGGTGCGTATCGAGCCCGCGATCGAGGTCGGCAACATCTTCAAGCTCGGCGTCCGCTACACCGAGCCGTTCGGAGCCACCTACCTTGACTCGAGCGGGGCAGCCCAGCTGATCTGGATGGGCTGCTACGGGTTCGGTCCGGCGCGCACGGCGGCGGCCGCAATCGAGCAGTACGCCGACGAGCAGGGCATCTCGTGGCCGCGGGCGATGGCCCCCTTCGATATCCATCTGGTCACGCTCGGCAAGCCCGGAAGTGAGGAGCGCGAGCTGTCCGACAGGCTCTACGACGAGCTGCAGTTCGAGGGACTCGACACGCTCTACGACGAGCGCGACGCCGGCCCAGGAGAGAAGTTTGCTGATGCCGAGCTGCTGGGCTGCCCGCTGCGCGTCACGGTCGGGCGCCGGACGCTGCAGTCGGGCGAGCTCGAGGTGCAGGTGCGCCGGGGGCGGGAGACGCGCGCGCTCCCCTTGGAGGGTGCGGCCTCGGCGGTCGCTGAGCTGTGGCGCGGCGTCGACTGAGTACCAGACGCCTGCTCGGCATCGATCGATCCGGCCCCAACCCGGAGGCGACGCGCTCCGATCAGCCACTGCGCCCGCTGACCCTCCCGAACGCGATCGGGCTGGTACGGCTCGCTCTGATCCCGGTTTTCCTGATCGTGGC
>WQWK01000019.1 GCA_009785395.1 Conexibacteraceae bacterium | reverse complement strand
GGCGTGGATGAGCTCGATGCCCTGGCTGTTGCTCGCGTCGGAGGTGATGCGTTCGAACGGTTTGGTGCCGCCGGCATATCCCGCGATCGTCACGCGGACGCTGTGCCGGGCGCCCATCGCCCTGTTCACCGCGTCCACGAGCGTCATCGCGCCCGGGGTTGTGTGGCTGGCCTGCGCCGGCTGTGCGGCGACCGGGATGCCCCAGCCGTGCAGCACGCCGTCGAGAATCGATTGCGCGTCTGCGGGTCCGTGGATCTCGGTGGCGACATACGAATAGATCGAATCCGCCACCTCCGTCGACTGCCTGACGCCGGCCGACTGCCCGTAGTGGTAGTAGAAGAAGATCAGCGGGGCGCAGGCGAGCACGCGCTCGGACTCAACCTGCGCGGTCACCTGTGCGCCGCCGGTGGAGCAGGCCTGGAGCACTCGGTCCCGCGAGCGGGAGTCGTAGCTGACGGCCTGGACCGAGTAGGTGGCGACCCCCGGGTGGTCCCTGTACAGCTTTGCGATCGCGGAGCGAACCGACGCGACCGGGACTGGATGGCCCGCGGCGTGCAACTGCGGCGCCGCCCCGGAGGGCGACGCCGCATGGTGCTGTGGTGGCCGGGCACCGGCACCACCGGCTGACCCACACCCGGCTACCAACGCAGCCAGGGTGACGCCGGCGGTGCCGTGGCGGAGCGTCAGACGCCGCAGAGCCCCTCCCGCGATCCCTTCACCTTGTTGCGACTCGCCTGCACACCTGTGTCGGAGCTGCAGACGAGATCATGGCCGACCCTGTTGCCGGTGACCGCGTTGGCCCTGGCCTGGTTGCCCGAGAGCACCAGGTTCCCGCCGATCGTGTTCGATCCGCACAGGCCAATATTCCACGGTGCCTTGCCGCCGCTGTTGCTGATCCTGAGGCTGCCGGATACGGTCGAGTTGCAGATGACATCGGTGCCACTGCTGAGCGGATCTGCGGCGCCGGACATGCCGGACGCGGTCAGGTTCCCGCTGATCGTCGAGCCGGCGATGCGGATGCCGGTGCCATGCACGGTCACGTTGCCCGCGACCGAGGCGTCGATCATGTCGCACCAGTCGCCATGCGGGACCGTGACGTTACCGCGCACCATCACCGCGCTCAGCTGCTCATTCACGCACTGGACGTTTGAGCTGGCCGGGATCGTGACGTTCGCCCGCTGGGTCAGCAGCGAGCCCTGGTCGGCGGCGCCCACGAACACCGTCCGCCGGCCGCTCGCCGTCAGCCACTGCTGCGTGGCCGAGTTCCAATACTGCATGGAACGCAGCGGGACGGCGATCCTGACGGTTGCGGACCTGCCGGCCGCCAACGACACGCGGCTGAAACCGACCAGCTGCCTGACGGCGAACTGAATGCCTGCCGGCTTCCTGCTTGGCGCTCCGAGGTAGACCTGCGGCACCGCTGCACCCGCCACCGAGCCAGTGTTCCTGACCCTGACCGACACGTCCAGACCACCCTGCGCATCCGAGCGGACCTTCAGCTTCGAATACGCGAAGCTGGTGTAGGACAGACCGAAGCCGAAGGCGAAGTTGGGCTTGATCCCCTCCTTGTCGAAGAAGCGGTAGCCGTTGTAGATGCCCTCCGTCTCGTTGGTCGGTCCGGAGCTCCCGCCGCCGTTCAGACGCTCCAGGTGTGGGCCGAGCGTGTCGCCCGAATACAGCGGCTTGGTCTCGTTGTAACCCCAGATCGTGTCGGTGGCGTTGGCCGGCCAGGTGATGTCCGTGTGGCCGCTCGGGTCGGCGAGACCCAGCAGCAGCCGTGCCGTCGAGGTGCCGCCCTCCTCGCCGGAGTACCACATCTCAAGCACCGACTTGACGCTGCCGAGCCAAGGTGTCAGCACCGGGTTGGTCGTGTTCAGCACGACCACTGTGTGCTTGTTGGCCGCCGCCACGGCGTCGACCAACTGCGTGTTCTGCGCCGACAGCGACTCCGGAGCGGAGATCGTCGCCGGGTTGGAGCCGTACGGGTTGGGGATCGTCGTCGAGGCCCCGTTGTCGTTGAGGAACACGATTGCCATGCTCTTGCCCGCCGCCGCGGCCGCCGCGTCGGCGATGTCGCCGTTCAGCCGGGAGTAGGCGAAGCGGAAGCTCGCCGGGCTCGAGGTCGTGTTGTCGAACGTGACCGTGACCTGGTGGAAGCTGCCGCCGGCCAGCTGGCCGGCCGCGAACTGCTCGTTGGTCAGGCCAGGTTCGGTCACACCGGCGTTGGTCGGCGAGCCCGGAAGCGCGGCCGAGTGGGCTCCGGTCACGCCCTGGCCGATCACGTCGCTCGCCGTGGCGAGCTTCTCGGTCGTGCCGTCCAGCGCGAAGGTCACGTTCGAAGCCGCAATCGACGGGCTGAACTGGAAGCGGAACGTGTAGGTGTCGGTCGTCGGCACGAACACGAATCCAGTCCAGGTGTAGCTGCCGGGAGCCAGCTGGCCACCGGAGGACTCACTCGTGAAGTTCACGGTCGAGTCGGTCGTCGGCGAGCCGGGGCCGGTCGTGCGGCTCAGGCCGCCGGTCACGCTCGCGCTCGAGGTCGAGAGCGCCGTGCTGGGGACCGTCTCGCCGGAAGGCGAGTTGGCCGGCACGTAGGAGAACGCGCTCGGGTCGCCGCTGAAATTCTGCAGCTGCTCAAGCGGGTTGATCGCGTCGCGGTCGGCGAAGCCGACGGACGCCTCCGAGGTCGGGTCGGCGATCGTGTACTCGGCGCCGGGGCCGGTCACGAGGATGCCGCCCTGCTCGTCGGCCGAGGTGATCGGGAGGGCCGAGCCGCGGTTCTTGAGCAGCACGGCGCCCTCTTCCGACATCTTCTCGGCGACGGCCGCGTCCCCGCTCTTGGTGCCGAGGTCCGCCGCCGGCGTTGCACCGCCGGCCGGGCCACTCGGCAGCGGCGCGGTGCCGCTGGTGTCGCCGCCCACGCCACCGGGGTTGGTGCAGGACGCGGCAACCGGGCTCTGGTTGCAGCCCAGCATCCCGAACCGCTGCTCCTGATAGAGCACCGACGCGACCGACTGGTTGAACACCGACAGCGGAACCGTGCCGTTGTTCACGGCCTCAGCGAGCGTGCAACCGGTGGTCGGGCAGCCCGGACCCGGGATGCCCGCAACGCGGGTCGCGCCGGAGGCCGTGCACGAAACCGCGTTGCCGTTGGCGTCGGCACACGTATCGCCGGTCGCGTCAAACGCTGACGGCGGGCCGAAGAAGCCGCCTGCCGAGGTGCTCAGCGAGTTTGAGTCGCTGAAGTATCCGGTCGTGGTCGGCTCCTCCTGGGACTCACCCTGGAAGATGGCCGAGGCGCTGTGCGTCGCCGGGTAGTCAGAGCCCACGAACGCCCGCGAGCCCCACAGGTCGTGGAGCGCGTAGGAGATCGTCAGCGGCTGCTCACAGGAGAAGTGCGACTCGTTCAGCGGCCATGTCCGCAGGCTCGCGGCGCCGCCGTTGCCGCTGGAATACGGGCTCATGGGAGCCGTGGGATCGAGCACCGGTGCTGAGGCCGGGAGCGTGTTGGAGGTGTCTTGCCAGATCTGGTAGGAGCACATCGTCGCCGCGGCGCCGGCGTTGACGAAACCCGACTCGTACGGCGTCAGGTAGATCTGGTGCAGCGCCTGGTCGCTGATCTGCGTGTTGGAGTTCTGGTCCTGGCCGTTGTAGACGGCGAAGTGCTTCATCTCGGACATCGCGTCCGAGCCCTGGATGCCGTTGATCTGGGCGGCGACCATCGCCGCCGACAGGAACGGGTCCTCACCGGTGGTGGTCAGGTTGCGGCCCCAGTTCGGCAGGCGGTCGATGTCGGTCTGCGGACCGAACATGCCGGTGACCATCAACTCGCGAGCCTCGGCGCCCTCGGTCTGGCCCCACACGTTGGCAAGATGCAGGTCGAAGGATGAGGCGAGGTTCATCAAGGTGGTCGGGCCCGTCGTTTTTTCTGCGTTGGGGCCCTGGAAGGTGTTGACGCCCTGCGCGTCGGTCCAGCAGATCGGCATGATCGACGGGTCGGTGCCGGTCGGCGCAGCGTCCGGTCCGACGTTGTTGCAGGTCGCATTCGTCCCGCCGTGCAAGAGGGTGGTCGCGTTCGCGATCTGTGACTCCGTTGGAGTGCCGTTGCCTTCCAGCTGCGCGATCAGGTTCGTCACAGCCGGTGTGTACGGAGCCTGGGCGTCGACCGCCGGCGAGCTCTTCTCGCCCGGCAGCTGCACCGGCAGCGTGTACGGAACATTCGCCGGGGTGGCCGCGGCGGTATTCGCTCTCTGTTTGGCGCCCGGGGACTTGGCGGAGCTTGACGCCGTCATGAGAAGCACCGACAGGAGTGCAGCCATGGCTAAGACACACCCGCTGGCGCGGAGCACTTTTCGCATCTCTGGACCTCTCCTCTCTTGGCGCCCGCCGGCCCCGAGGGCGACCGCCTGCTGATGAGTTGACTCTTTCACAGCCGACATTGAGTCAGGGGGAATATTCCGGTCAGCGGCATTTTGCGGCCGCACATTTGCCGCTTGACGACGCTCGTGTGAGCCTGCTACAGCTGCCCCTCGGGCGGGTCCTCGAGGCCGTCGCGATCCGCCCAGGCGATCAGCGGTGAGATGTCGAAGCTCGTGTCGTCGATCGCCGCGTGCAGGTCGCCGAGCTCGGCGTAACGCGCCGGGACGGTCGCGATCGTGAACCGGGCCGGGTCGATCGTGTCGAGCTCGCTCCAGCTGAAGGGCGTGGACACGCGACCGGACGGCACGCCGCGGATGCTGTAGGCGGAGGCGATCGTGTGGTCGCGGGCGTTCTGGTTGAAGTCGACGAAGACCTTCTCCGGGTCGCGGTCCTTGCGCCACCAGACGGTGGTCGCATCCTCGGGGGCGCGACGCTCGACCTCGCGGGCGAAGGCGAGCGCCGCCCGTCGCAGCTCGCCGAAGCCCCAGCGGGGCGGAATCCGCACATACACGTGCAGGCCGTTACCGCCGCTGGTCTTCGGGAAGCCCGTCGCGCCGAGCTCGTCGAGCAGATCGCGTACGACGGCCGCTACCCGCTTGACGCGCGCGAACGGGCACTGTGGCATCGGGTCGATGTCGATCCGCCACTCGTCCGGCTTCTCGACGTCGGCGCGGCGGGAGTTCCACGGGTGGAACTCGACGGTTGACATCTGCACGGCCCAGATCACGCTGCCGATCTCGGTCACGCACAGCTCATCGGCCGTGCGCCCGTAGCGGGGAAAGTAGATCTGGACGGTCTGCACCCAGTCGGGGGCGCCCTTGGGGAGCCGCTTCTGGTGGACCTTTTCGCCGTCGACTCCGGTCGGGAAGCGGTGCAGCATGCACGGCCGCTCGCGCAGCGCGCGCACGATCCCGTCGCCGACGCTCAGGTAGTAGCGCGCGAGGTCGAGCTTGGTCTCGCCCCGCTCCGAGAAGTAGACGCGGTCCGGGTTGGTTATGCGGACAGTGCGCTCTCCGGCCTCGAGCTCGATCGCGTCGCTCACCCCCAGAGCATCTCAGAGCGGCCGGTCTCCGATCCAGAAGCGCGGACCCGGGCCGAGCCTGGAGGCGCGGTCGCCCGGGTTCGTGAGCTGACAGCGGCTCAGCGACAGGCAGCCGCAGCCGATGCACTCGGTGAGTCCGGCGCGGAGGCGCTCGAGCTCGGCGATGCGGTCGTCGATACGCGTTCGCCAGCTGCTGGAGAGGCGTGACCAGTCGCGGCTGGTCGGAACGTGATCAGCGGGGAGCTTGGCGAGCTCGGCGCTGATCTCATCGAGCGTCAGCCCGATGCGCTGGGCGAAGACGATGAAGGCGATCCGTCGCAGCACCGGGCGCCGGAAGCGGCGGTGTCCCGAGCCGGCGCGCTCGGAGTTGATCAGGCCGCGCTCCTCGTAGAAACGCAGGGCGGAGGCGGCGACGCCGCTGCGCCGCGAGACCTCGGTGATCGTCAGGAGCTCGGCCATCGTGAGAAGCGGCGGTTCAGCCGTCGTGAGAGGTGCGGTTCGGGCATCGTGAGAGGTGCGGTTCAGCCATGCGCGAAGGAAACCACGATCTCGGCTTGACTTCAAGTTAACTCGAACTTATAGAGTGGCGCGAGAAATCCAATATCGAGCATCCAAGGGAGGCACGATGCCTGTTCAGACTCCTACAGCCAGCCAGCGGATAACCGACGAGGTCACCTCCTGGCCTGGGATCGAGGCCGGACCGGGCCGGCGCGGGGAGTTCTCGTTCCGGCTCGGACGCAGGGAGGTGGGACACCTCCACGGTGATCACGCTGCCCATTTCTCGTTCCCGCGCGAGGTCTGGAGCGAGCTCAGAGAGCAGGGGCGGATCACGGAGCATCCGGTGTTTCCCGGCCGCGTCGGGCCGGCGGCGCGACGCATCGAGAGCGAGGCCGACGTGGATGATGTGATCACGCTGATGCGGATGAACTACGACCGGCTCCAGCGATGATCAGCGACCGGGCAGGCAGCGCGCTCCAACAGGACCAGACGGTCGACATCACGACGATCGGGCGCCGCTCCGGCAGGCCGCGGCGCCTGGAGATCTGGTTTCACAACCTCGACGGGCACATCTACATCACCGGCCTGCCGGGGCAGCGGGGCTGGTATGCGAACCTGCTCGCGCAGCCCGAGTTCACGTTCCATCTCAAGCAGAGCGCCCAGGAGGATCTGCCGGCGCGCGCCCGTCCCATCGTTGAGGCTGCCGAGCGCGAGCGGGTGCTGGGCGAGATCCTCACCGGGATCGGCCGCCAGGAGGCGCTCGCTGACTGGCTGGCGGGCGCCCCGCTTGTGGAGGTGGAGTTCATGAGCCGCTGATCGAGGTCGAGTTCATGAGCCGCTGATCGCGGCCCTGGGTGTCGTCGTGGGGGGTTGTTGACGTTATGCCCCTATATCGGCATAAACGTCAACAACATCGACTGACATCGCGCGGCGAGGGGCCTGAGCCGGATCGCCCCGGCCGGGGCGGCGGCCGTGGCGGCGGCCGTGGCGCGGCTCAGTGCACGATCAGCACGTCACACTTGGCGTCGTCCGCGACCGCGCGGGAGACGCTGTGTCCGAGCAGCCGGTGCAGGTGCGAGACATCCCTGGAGCCGACCACGATCATGTCGGCCCCATAGGTCTCGGCGGCGGCGATCAGGCCGTCAGCCTCGTGCCCGACGGCCTCGACGTACTGAGCACTGATGCCGCGGTGATCCAGGTAGTCCCGAGCCACCGCGAGGTCGGCGCGGTGGTCCAGGGACGTCTCCGTCGGGTCGGCGCCGATCGAGCGGCCGCCGGCGCTCGCGACGATCGGCGCGACGCTGGCCACGACCAGGGAAGCGCCGAGTGCCTGACCGAGATCCGCGGCGTGCGCCAGCGCACGCCGGGACTCCTCCTTCTCGTCGTATCCGATCAGGATCGTGCTCATCTCACGCCACCGCAGGCGTCGGAGCGGCAGGCGGCGTGCCGCCGGTCAGCAGCGCCCGCTCCTCCTCGTCCGGAACGTCCGGGACGTCCTCGCGCAGGCGCACATGCTCGCGATCCTGGACCGCGTGGCGGTAGATGAACAGCAGCAGCGAGGCGAACAGGATGCCGACGCCGATCGCGAAGTCGGTCCAGCTCCCGTACCCGTTGAGGTGCGGCGCCAGTGCTCCGACCACGAGGAAGAACGCGTTCAGCACGCACAGGAACGCCACGACCGGCAGCCAGCCGTTGGCGATCCGTATCGGTCGCGGCCAGTTGGGCCGGTCCTTGCGCAACAGCAGGAAGCCGCTGAGCGCGAACACGTGCGCCAGCACGTATCCGATGTTGCTCATGTAGAGGATCGCCAGGTTCGACTTGACCACGAGCACCAGCATGATGTTGACGAACAGGTCCATCGCCATCGCGCGGGCGGGCACGTGGAACCGGTTGAGCACGCCGAACTGCTTGATCGTCATCCCGGCGCGCGAGATCCCGTACAGCGCCCGGCCGGCGTCAGACGTGGAGGAGGTCATCGACAGCAGCAGGCTGGAGATGATGCAGATCGTGAAGAACGCGGCGGCGCCGTGGCCGACCAGGGTGCTCATCGCGGTGGTGTAGAACTGGCCCTCGGCGGTCGCGGGCGCGGCGTGCAGGCCTGCGATCACGCCGTGCGTGCCGCCGAGCCCGAGCGGCAGCAGCACGCAGACGAGCAGCATGAACATCGCCGAGCTGCGCAGGGCGCGGTGGGTCTCGTCGATCGACTTGTATTCCGGCGCAAAGGTCGCACAGACCTCGGTGCCGTACGCCGACCAGGCGAGGATGAACATGTACACCACCGCCAGCTTGATCCCGCTCCACGGGCCGGTGAAGCTGGCATGTATGTTCGAGCCGCTCCAATTGCCGGTGAAGTACGGAACGATGATGAACAGCACCAGCGGCACCATCAGCAGCGCGGCGCACGCATACGTGAGCCAGACCGCGGGCCGCAGCCCGAAGACGTTGAAGCCCCAGACGAAGATGATGCAGCCGATCGCGATGAACGATGAGAGCGTCAGCGTGTTGCCCAGGAAGCCGACGGCGATGGTCGAGTGCGGCCACCACTGCGACGTCGCGAGGTCGCCGATGATCTTGCCGAAGATCGACAGCACGACCGACCAGCCGATCCAGTAGCCGAAGGCCGACAGCGGTCCGACGAGGGTCGTGTACTTGCGCCACCCCTCGTGCGCGTACAGTGAGATGCCACCGCTGCGGTGCCCGAACATCGTGGCGGGCTCCGAGTAGATCCAGGCCTGCAGCATGCCGATCGTGGCCGACAGGCCCCAGAGGATCATCGAGCCGGCGACGCCGAAGATGCCGAGCGTGAAGCCGAGGCTGCCGAGCAGGAACCCCGGGTTACAGAGGGCGATGACGAATCCGTCCCACCAGCGCAGCGTTTTGAGGAGTTGTACCTCCTCAACGGTGGCAGTTCCCAAAGCTCGGTCCTCCCTCACTCGCGCGACGCGCTGGCTGGGCTCCGAGGCCGGAGCCTTAACCACCGCCTGGTGTCGCGTTTATACCATTAGGTACAAACACGGTCAACGCGTTTTAAACAAATTTGTACGCGCGGAGCGGTGCGCGGGGTCCGCTTGGGCCACAGGGACTGTCAGCCGCCCCACGACGAGGCCCGGTCGACCGTCAGCCGCCCGACGCGGCCCGATCCGAGACCTCGCTCAGGGTGCCGAAGCGGCCCGCATAGAACAGCAGCGGCTCGCCGTCGCGGTGGCTGAGGTGCTCGACCTCGCCGATCCACAGCACGTGGTCCCCGGCAGCGTGAACGTCGACGACCCGGCAGCCGACGTGCGCCAGCGCGCCGGCGAGCAGCGGCAGACTCTGCTCCCACACGAACTCCGGCGGCGTGGCCGCCACGCGCTGGCCGGCGAAGTGCGCCGCGTACTCCTGCTGGTCCGCGGCCAGCACGCTGATGCCGTAGCGGCCCGTGCGCGGCAGCATCTCGCTCATCCGGCAGCGGCCGAGCGATACCAGCACGAGCGGCGGCCGCAACGACACCGAGAGGAACGCGTTCGCGGTCATCCCGTGGATCGTCGAGCGGTGCGTGGTCGTGACCACCGTTACGCCGGTTGCGAAGCGTCCCATCACCTGGCGCAGTTCCCGCGCCGCGGCCTCGGCCCCGGCCGCCCGCGGCGTCAGCCGCGCCATCCCCTGAAGCGGCGCCAGCGGCGCGCCGGGCGGCACCGGCGGCCGCGTGCGCAAGGGCAGCGGCGGTGGCATCAGCCCAGCCTCACCAGCCGGCGCCGTCACCTTCGCGACCCGCGTCAGGCGGGCCATGCCGCTGGGCTCGTTCATCTCATCACCTCGGTCACGACCGCGGTCGCTTCTTCTCGGGGTCGTAGAACGGGAAGCGCACGACGCTCGCGGGGATCCGCTTCTGCAGTCCGTCGAGTTTGCCGACCTCGACCGCTGTCCCGAGCGACGAGTACTGCACGGCCATCCGGCACAGCGCGATCGACTTGCCGAGCAGCGGTGAACGCGTCCCGCTCGTGATCACGCCCACCCGCCGCCGGTCGACCCACACCTCGTCGCCGTGCGAGGCGACCTCATTCCCGGACAGCTCCAGCCCGACCAGCACTCGCTGCGGGTGCTCAGAGCGCTCAACCAGGGCGTCACGACCGACGAAGTCGTCGCCATCCAAAGCAACCGCGAATCCGATCCCGGCCTCGAACGGATCGACCTGGTCGTCGAACTCGTAGCCGGCGAAGATCAGCCCGGACTCGATCCGCAGGATGTCGAGCGCCTCGAGCCCGAGCGGCAGCATCCCGCGCGAGCTCCCCGCGGCCCAGACCGCGTCCCACACCGCCTCGCCATCGGAGGGATGACACCACACCTCGTAGCCCAGCTCGCCCGTGTAGCCGGTGCGCGAGACCACGATCGGGATCCCGTCGTACCCGCCGATCCGGCCGACCAGGAAGCGGAACCACTTGAGCTCCTCAAGCGGTGTCTGCGACGGCGGCGTCCACACGAAGTCGGCGAGCGCCTCACGGCTCAGCGGGCCCTGCACCGCGATGTTGTGGAGCTGATCGGTAGAGGGCTTGATCCAGACCTTCAGTCCGAGCTGGTCCGCCAGCTTCCGCATCCAGACGCCGTCGTACTCGTCGCCGCCGACGAAGCGGAAGTTGTCCTGGCCAAGCCGGAAGACGGTGGCGTCGTCGATCATGCCGCCGGTCTCGTTGCAGAGCGCCGTGTAGACGACCTGGCCGGTCGCGAGCTTGCGGACGTTGCGCGTCACCAGGTTCTGCATCAGCGTCTCGGCGTCGGGGCCGAGCACCTCCCACTTGCGCAGCGGCGAGAGGTCCATCACCGCCAGGCGCTCGCGGCAGGCCCAGTATTCGGAGATCCCGCCCTCGTTGTTGAAGCAGTGCGGCAGCCAGTAGCCGCGGTACTCGGTGAAGCTCTTCGTCAAAGCGGAGGTGCGTGTGTGGAATGCCGTCTCCTGGGTCAGGACCGGCTCGGCGTCGGCGGTCACGCGACGCGCGATCGCGACTGAGAACTTGTTCTGCGGCGGGTACACACGGACATGGATATCCGTCACCTCCCAGGCGTTTGATGGGTCGATGTCATCGGGACAGGCCGACGACGCGCACACCAGCTCGTCCATCGCCCGCAGCATCACATAGTCCCCCGGCCGTGACCAGGGCTCGTCGGAGACCAGCTGCATGTTGGAGTCGAACGCGGTGTTGTAGAAGAAGTTCAAAGCCTCCCAGCCCTTGCGTGCGCCCACACCGAACGGCGCCACCGCGCCGTTGAAGTTGTCGGTGCAGTTGATGTGCCCGGGGTAGCCGAGGTCCTCGTAATACTTCGCCTGGCAGGCGAGCGCGAACGTGTCGTGCCGCCCGACGGTGTCGCGGACGACCTCGACCAGCGGCACCATGTCGAGGTCGTAGAACTTGCCGTAGAGGCCCGGCTGCGGGTAGGCGTTGCCCATCAGCGTGCGCGTCACGGTCGCGTCGAGCCCGCGCTCGACGCCGCGCTCGAGCTTGCCGCGGTGGAATGCGAGGAAGTCTGAGCACTGCTTGCCCTGGACGTCGATCACCTGGATGTACTCGCCGGCGCGCACCTCGTAGGACTGGGCGGTGGCGGCGTCGATGCGGAAATCGAGGCGCGGCTCGGCCAGCGGCGGCGGCAGCTCGAGCAGGCGACCGTTCGCGGCGCCCTGCGTGGGCGCCGCGCGCGTCACACGCAGCTGCAGCTCGGTCGCCCCCGCCTCACCGTCGACAAGCCGCCCACCCGGGGCGGCCACGACGAGGGTCGTGTCACCCTCGGCCACGAACCCCACCTCGGACCCCGGCGCCGACTCGGCGCCGAAGAGCCGGACGCAGCGGGCCTCGTTCACGTCGAGTCCGCGCGAGGCAAGCGCGGCGGCCAGCGGGCCGCCGCGACGAATAACCGTGGCGTCTGCGTCCGGCTCGGGACCCAGCGGTGCGCCGACGGCGGTCAGCTCCGCGACCTGGCCGCCGTGGCGGTCGACGATCCGCACCTCGTCGTCGCCGGCCAGCTCGATCACCGTCGCGCCGCCCGGCCTCACCGGGTAGGTCTCGATCATGACTCAGGCCGGCGTCGAGGCCTTCTCCACCTGCGCGAGCAGCTCCTCGGCAAGCTTGCGCTTGCCGTCGTCGTCGAGTTTGCGGATCTCGTTCTCGACGGCGCGGTTGTTGTAGGTCTGGTTCCAGTAATCGAGGCTGTCGAAGCCGAGCAGCGCGGCCTTGCCGACGAACTGGCGCAGGACCTCGTTGGTCGGTCCCATGACCCAGCCGGCCTTGGCATCGCGCAGGTAGCGCTCGATCTCCATGTCGCGCTTGTAGCCGGAGCCGCCGCACGCGTGCAGCATCTTGTCGACCGTGTGCGCGGTGTTCTTGGCGGCCTCGAACTTGATCTGCCAGGCCCAGTGCAGGAAGTTCGCGCGTGCGAACTCGCCGGGGGCGATCTGCTTGGTGTTGTTGTCGGTGACACCGTCCATCGCCTGCGCGACCGAGAACCCGAACAGTCGGCAGGCGTTGGTGTCCATGATCGCCTCGCCGACGTAGTCCTGGATCGTCGGGTAGTCGGCGACCCGCAGGCCGACGTCGACGTGCTTCTTGCGCGTCGTCTGGCGCTTGGCGATGTCAATCGTCCCGAGCGCGATCCCGTTCCACACGGCCGACGAGCCGATCAGGAAGAAGGGGTCGACGGCCTCGTCGTTGGAGGCGGCGCCGTCACCCTCGGGGCCGACGATCTGGGCGGCGGGGATCGCGACGTTGTCCACCTGGATCGGGCCTGACTGGTTGCCGCGCAGGCCGAGCGCGTCCCACGTCGACGGCTGCGCCTTGACGTCATCGCCGTCGATCACGAACACGGAGAGGTCGTCGTAACCGCTGAAGTCGGGGCTCGTGGTCTGCACCACGTAGAAGTCGGCGAAGCCCCCGGAGGTCGTCCACGACGCCTTCTTGCGCACGTTGTAACCGTCGTCGGTGCGCTCCGCGCCGGAGGAGATCGGGTACCAGAAGTGCGAGCCGGTCTCCGGGTCCGAGTAGGAGAGCGTCCCGATCTTGCCGCTGCGCAGCGGGCGGATGTACTTGTCGATCAGGGACTCGGTCGGCCGCAACATGATCGTGTTGACGGCGCCGATGTGCATCACGTAACACATCGCCGTCGACGCGCAGCCGTAGCGCGCGATCGTCTCGCAGGTCATGTGGAAGGCGACGTGGCTCTCGCCGAGCCCGCCGTACTCGGTCGGGACGGTGAGGCCGAGGAAGCCGTGCTCACCAAGCAGCTCGAGGTTCCTGCGCGGGTACTCGAGGTTGTCGTCGGAGACCTTGGCGTTGGCGCGCATCTCCTTCTCGCACAGCTCGATCAGCAGCTCGCGGAGCTCGCGCTGGCGGTCGGTCAGAACCCAGTCCGGATCCCATTCGTAACCGAGTCCCCAGAAGGGCTCTCCGTTCCACATCTTCTCTGACATGCGCTCCCTCCGGAGGGTCGTGATGCTGCGCTTACAGTAGGCTCTTATAGCGCTCTATACAAATATGTTCAACGTGACTTCAGATCTCGGCCGGCCGTTGATCGGCATCTCGGTAAGCATGCACGACTTCGGCGATTATGGGGGCGTCGGTGTGCAGCGACCGATTCACAGCGCCGGTGGCCTGCCGGTGATGCTGGCCCAGCTGCCCGAGGCCGAGGCGATCGATGCGGCGCTCGACCGGGTCGATGCCGTGGTGCTGGCGCCGGGGCGTGACATCGACCCTTCGCGATACGGGCAGGAGCCGGATCCGCTGCTGGCCGCTGTTGAGCCGCGCCGCGACGAGTACGAACTCGCCTTGGCGGCCGCCGCGATCGCCCGCGGCCTGCCGATCCTCGGTGTCTGCCGCGGCATGCAGGTGCTGAACGTCGTCCGCGGCGGCACGATGATCCAGGACGTGCGGCTGTCCGAGCGCTTCCGCGACCACCCGTCGGACCCCGGTTGGCACGCCTGGCGGCGGATGGAGCAGGTCGCCCTCGGCGCTGCGGAGGCGATTCCCGAGCACCCGCGGCACGAGCTCGAGATCGCGGAGGGGAGCATCCTCGCCGAGGCGCTGGGCGGCACGCGGGCCACGGTGAACTCGTTCCACCATCAGGCGCTGGGAGAGCTCGGCGACGGCATCGTCGCCACCGCCGTTGCTCCCGACGGCGTCATCGAGGCGATCGAGCTGGCCGGTGCGCCCGTGCTCGGCGTCCAGTGGGAGCTGCAGGAGGAGTGGCGCATCGACCCCCGCTTCGCGCGCGTGTTCACCTGGTTCATCGACGCCGCCCGCGCCCGCGCGGCCCAGGCCGCCTGGGCTCGAGCCTCATCGCCGCCGCCCGCGCCCGTGTCAGGGCCGCCAGAGGCTCCGACCGCGGCGGGCTCGCCGCAGCTTCGCCCGCCGGCCGCACGCCTCGCCTAACCGGCTCCAGCCCGGGGCGATCGGCGTATCCTGGGGCCCCCAGCCGGCAATCCCGGAACGAGAGGACTCCAAATGAGTCGGTTTCGTCGTGGTGCAATGCGCCGGATCGGCGCGTCG
>WQWK01000018.1 GCA_009785395.1 Conexibacteraceae bacterium | reverse complement strand
TCGAGCGCGAACACCATGCCCTCCTCGATCTCCTGCGGATCGTCGAACGAATGCAGGCGCGAGATCATCGGCGACTCGTACAGCCCGACGCCGAGGCCGTGTCCGAACTGCAGTCCGAAGCAGGCCTCCTCGCTGGCGAAGCCGAGCTCCTGCGCCGTCGGCCAGACGGCCGCGATCTGGTCGGTGGTGACCCCGGGGCGCACGAGCTCGATCGCGCTGTCGAGCCACTCGCGGCACTGCCTGTAGGCGTCGAGCTGCGAGCGCGTCGCGCCGCCCACGCAGAACGTGCGGTAGTAACACGTCCGGTAGCCCATGAACGAATGGATGATGTCGAAGAAGGCCTGATCGCCGGGACGCAGCAGCCGATCCGAGAACACGTGCGGATGCGGGTTGCAGCGGTCCCCGGAGACGGCGTTGATCGCCTCCACCTGCTCGGAGCCGAGCTCGAACAGGAGCTTCTGGGCCTCGGCCACGATCTCGTGCTCGCGCGCCCCCGGCCGCAGCAGCTCGTAGATGCGCTCGTAAACGGCGTCGACGATCGCCGCGGCGTGGTCGAGCAGGGCGATCTCGTCGACCGTCTTGAGCTTGCGGGCGCTGAGCATCACCGGCTGAGCGTTGGCGGTCGGAATCTGGAGACGATGCAGCGAGGCCAGCGTCTCCATGTCGGTCAGGTCGATGCCGAGCGGCTCGCGCTCGAGCCCGTGCTCGCGCAGCACCTCGTGGATGTGGCCGGCGAGCAGATCCGGCACACCGGTCTGCTCGGGCATCGCGCCGCGCATGCTGGAGACCCCGGCGCGCCAGCTGGATTCCGGCAGCCATGGGGCATAGAGCTGGTGATGCCTGGCGGCCGAGCCGAAGTCCCAGAGCACCGGATCGCCCCTACGCGGCAGCAGCACGCAGCGGGCGCTCTTGTCACGCGCCCACTCGCCGATGTGCGTGCTGGTCACATAGCGGATGTTGTTCTGGTCGAACAGCAGCAGCGCTCCGAGGTCGGAGGCCTGCAGCGCCTCCCTGGCCTTCCGCAGCCGGTCCGAGCGCAGCCGGTTGAAGTCGACCCGCTGCTCCCAGTCGACCGCCATCGTGGCTCCACGCGAAGCGATCATGCCTGACCTCCGATCCGCTCTGACAGGTAATCCCAGTCTCTGTTGAATCTGTACGAATAGTTGCTCGGCAGCTGTGGTGACTGTGTCTCGAGCCAGCGCACACGGCCGCTGCCGCGGTGGTGGAAGGAGTGGATGCAGCCGACGCCGGTCCAGAACACATCTCCGGGGCCGAGCGTGAACTCGTCGTCGTTCGCGGTCGCGACGACCTCCCCCTCCAGCATGTAGTAGCTCTCCTCGAGCGGATGATCGTGGGGCAGCGCCGACCCGCCCGGCTGGTACTCGACCATGAACAGCGAGTGCAGGACCGCCCCGAGACGCGCATCGACGAGCATCTTCACGGCGATGCCGCTGTAGGCCAGCAGCGCTGTGGCCATGCTGGCCGAGACCGTCGGCGCGTTGACGGCGGAGCCGATCTTGAGGTTGTCGACGTCCATCTGGCCGGGGCCGAGACGGAAGAACGTCCGCGTGCGCGGATCGCGGATGTCAGGGGCTTCACCGGCGCCCACGGGGACCGGGTCACCGGTCCAGAACGTGTCAGCCGGGCCCGAGGTGCGTGGGACCGGCGAGTTGACCTCGAGCAGTCGTGCCGGCTCCTCGCCGGCGTTGCGGTACGCGTGCGTGACGCCGACCGGCAGCAGGCCGCACTCGTCGGGCGAGAGCCGGTGGCTCTGACCCTCGCAGATCAGCGTCGGGTGGCCGCTGAGGACGTAGAAGCTCTGTTCGGTCGAGTGCAGGTGCGCGCCGACGTGACCGCCGGGAGCGATCTCGGCGAGCGCCAGGCCCGTGTGGACGGCGCCGACCGCGCGGCCGACGAGGGTCGCACGCGTGAGTCCCGACGAGTGCTCGGCCGCCGCCCCCGCGGCGTCGGCAAGCACGATGTCGGCAGCCCGCTGAACGTGGTACTGCGGCTCCGGAGCAGTCATCTTGAACAGACTACCGTCGGCCATTTAACGGCGTCAAGTGGCACTGCACACGCGTCGGCCGACATCAGCCGAACACCCAGCCGCCGTCGACGTTGAGATTGACGCCGTTGACGGCACCGTTGCGCAGCAGGAACAGGGCGGCGTCGGTGACCTCGTCCGTTGTGATCGTGCGGCCGATGGGCGTGCGCTCGATCACCGCCTCGATCACCGCGGCGTTGTCCTCCCAGTACGGGCTGTCACCGACGATCCCGGGATGCAGTGCGTTGACGCGCACGGGGGCGAGCTCGATCGCGAACGTGCGAACCATCGTCTCGACGGCGCCGTTGACGCTGGTGACAGTGGTCGATCCGGGATACGGCCGCTCCTTCGCGAGCCCGCCGTAGAGCAGTACGGAGCTCGTGTCGTGCAGGGCGTGCTGGAGCGCGTGCAGAACCTGCGTGTAGCCGACGAGCTTCAGCGTCGCGAGCCTGATCGCCCTCGCGATGTCGTACTCGCGGACGCTGTTGGTGTCGCGCTCGACGGCCGCCAGGACGATGTGATCGACGTTCTCGATCCCGGTCAGGCAGGCGGCGATGTCGTGCGGCTCGGCCAGGTCCAGGGCACAGCCGCGCACCGCCGGACCGGTCTCGGGCGCCACGGCCTCAGCCATCTCGGCAGCCACCCCCTGGGCGATCTCGGCAGCCACCCCCTGGGCGCGCGCCGCGTCACGCCCGGTGATCACGACGGGGTGGCCGTCCTGTGCAAAGCGCTCCGCTAGCCGGCGGCCCAGACCCTGGGTCCCGCCGACGATCACAACCGTTCCTGCCATCTCCATGCTCCTCTCGCTCAGGCCGCTCGGGTCGGTCTCGCTCACGCCGAGTGGGTCGACGAGTCGGCGTACTCGGTGTAGGTGTAGGGGTTGTCGAGCACCTTCGACTCGGGGATGTCGGGGTGCATCCCCGCCTGCCACTCGTCCTCGCCGAGCGCGCTGCGCAGGTGCTCGACGGTCGCCTCAACCGCCTTGCGCGCCTTGCCGAGATCGGTGCCGATCATCTCGCCGGCGTACTTCACGGTGCGGCCGTTGACGATCACCGTGTGGACATCGCCGCGCTGCGCCTGGAAGACGACGTGGCCATATGGCTGCAGGATCGGGAACATCGCCGGGGACCTGTCGTTCTTGACGAGCACGACGTCAGCGCGCTTGCCGGGCTCGAGGCTGCCGACGATGCCATCCAGGCCGAGCGCCCTGGCGCCCCCGCGGGTCGCCCAGTCGACGACCTCCTCGGCCCGCAAGCCGATGTGGGTGACGGTCTCGCCGTGGGCGTGCGCCTCGTGGTGTTCGCGGGCGCGGTCGGTCGAGAGCGTCGCGCGCATCGTGGCGAACGGGTCCGCGCTCCACCAGACGGACGTGTCGACCGAGAGCGAGATCGGGATGCCGTGCCCACGCAGCACCCAGCTGGACGGGTAGCCCTGGCCGCAGGAGCACTCGCTCTCGGCGGAGACGGAGGCGTGCCCGCCCGTGGCCGCGATCCGCTGGTAGGAATCGTGGGACAGCGTCGCAGCGTGCACATAGACGGTCTCCGGGGTCATGAAGCCGTGCTCGTACATCAGCCGGATCCCGTCGTCGTTGGTGGCTCCCCACACGCCGGCGTGGGTGGTGACCGAGGCGCCGAGCTCGCGCGCCGCCTCAAAGGCCGCCTTCTCGGGGAACGCCGGGTCGCCCGTGACGTCGAACGCGAGCTGGAAACCGAGCATCTCCGAGCGCGGCATCCGCCGCTCCACGAACGAACGGAAGTCCGCCGAGTTTGCCCACTCCCAGGGACCGCCATGGATGTTGCCGTAGCCGAAGACGAACCGCCCCGGGACCTCCTCGAGCGCGTCGACCGCCGCCTCGGCATGGTCGACCGTGGCAAGCCCGTGCGACCAGTCGACGCTGGTGGTCACGCCCGCGTCGATCGCCTCGACGGCCGACAGCAGGTTGCCGGCGTAGTAGTCCTCGGGACGGAACTTCCTGCCGTGCTCGAGGTAGTTCCAGACGAAGTACTGGGTCAGCGTCCAGTCGGCGCCGTAGCCGCGCATCGCGGTCTGCCACATGTGGCGGTGCGTGTCGATCATGCCGGGCAGCACGATGCCGCCGGCGGCGTCGATCTCGACCGTGCCCTCGGGAACCTCCAGGTCGCGGCCGACGGCGTCGATGTCGCTGCCGATGATGAGAACGTCGCCGTCCTCGATCACCGAGTGGCCGTCGTCCATGGTGAGCACCAATCCGTGGCGGAGAACCACCGCGGGCGCGGCGCCGATCTCATCCGGTGTCGGGGGCGTCAGGTTTTGCGGTGTCACGTCTCCTCCAACAACTCTCACGGCTGTCAACTGTCAGTAAACGCTGCTTCAGTCGGGCACCGTGCCATATGGCGCCTTGCTTGTCAAAACGGCGTCTGGTAGAAGAACGCTGCACACAACTGTCAAGCAACGGCACACGCTCGGACCGGGCGGATCGCGTGGGCCGGGGCGGATTTGGAGAGGGAGAATGGCTGGAAACGATCGGATCGCCACCACTCACGCCGGCAGTCTTCCGCGACCCGCTGACCTCGCCGACCTGATCTGGGCGAAGCTGGACGGCCAGACGGTTGACGAGGCCGCGCTCGAAGCGCGGATCGAGGCGGCCGTGGACGAGGTTGTCGCCAAGCAGCGCGAGGCCGGGGTCGACGTCGTCAGCGACGGCGAGCAGAGCAAGACGGGCTTCAGCACCTACGTGAACGAGCGCTTCTCGGGATTCGACGGGCGCTCGGAGTTCCAGTCTGACGACGTGGCCGATTTCCCCGAGCTGGCGATGCGGCTGTTCGCCACCGACTCGATGGCGCACGTGGTGTTCTCCAACTGTGTCGGCCCGGCGGAGCTGACCGACAAGGAGGCCGTCCACAAGGACATCGCGCGGCTCAAGCGCGCGCTGGGCGACGCGGACCCGTCGACGGCATTCATGGGCGCGGTCAGCCCCGGCCAGATCGCCTTCAACTACCCCGACCATCACTACGGCTCGCACGAGAAGTACCTCGAGGCCTTGGCGGACGAGCTGCGCTACGAGTACAAGGCGATCACCGATGCCGGCCTGAACCTGCAGATCGACTCGCCCGACGCCGCGATGGCTGCCCACAGCCGCTCGGTCGGCTCGAGCATCATCAGCTGGGAGCAGCACCTGCCGCTGGCGATCGAGGCGCTGAACGCGGCGCTCGACGGGATCCCCGACGAGCAGGTCCGTTTCCATGTCTGCTGGGGCAACTACGGCGGCCCGCACCACCACGATGTGCCGCTCGAGAAGATCATCGACGACGTCCTCAAGGTGCACGCGGGCACGATCTACGTGGAGGGCGGAAACCCACGCCACGAGCACGAGTGGCGCGTGTTCAGGGATCACACGCTGCCCGACGACAAGAAGGTGATCCTCGGCGTGATCGACACCAAGTCCAACCACGTCGAGCACCCGCGGGTCGTCGCCGACCGGCTCGTGAATCTCGGCAAGGTGATCGGCAAGGAGCGCCTGCTCGCCGGTACCGATTGCGGCTTCGACACCTTCATCCGCTTCTCGCTGGTCGACCCCGGCGTGGCGTGGCTGAAGCTGAAGTCACTCTCAGAGGGCGCCGAGATCGCCTCCGGCGAGCTGTGACCGGGCGGGAAGTGACGCTTGACGAGGCCTTGGGACCGTGTTTATCATCGTCGCACGTACCGTTTAGTGATACGGCACGTGCGCCTGGGAGAGAACCGTAAGGAGGAGTGCAGTTCATGAAGAAGTTCTTTGGACTCAGGTCTGGGGCTCGGGCTCCGCTGGCGATCGCCGGGGTGCTTGTCGCCTCGTTCGCGATCGCAGCGTTCTCGACCTCGGCCGCCACTGCGAAGGGCACGTCAAAGCATCTGAAGCTGGTGTTCCTGTCATTCGCCGCAACAAACAACAGCTACGACGCGCCGATGCTCGCCGCCGCCCAGAAAGAGGCGTCGAAGCTGAACGCGACGCTTCAGATCATGGACGCGAAGAACAGTCCGACCCAGCAGTACTCGGACTTCCAGGACGCGCTCGCTGAGGGCGGCGTTCAGGGCATCATCACGCAGCCGATCGAGTCCACGAACCTGATCCCGCTCGTCAGCAAGGCGGTCAAGAAGGGGATCCGGGTCGTCAACGTCGATCAGGTGATGGGCCCGAAGTACACGACCGCGGCTGTGCAGGTGAAAGGCCTGTCGGGCAACGTCACCTTCAACCCGTGGGAGCTCGGCTCGCTGTGGGGTCAGCTGACCGTCCAGGCGTGTCAGGCCAAGCACCTGAATCCCTGCAACATCGGCTACCTGTACGACATCCAGCAGTCGACGCTTGACGTCGCTCTGCATGCGGCGTTCACCAACGCCCTGAAGAAGGACCCGAACGCCAAGATCGTCGACACGGGGCAGGACTACTTCACGCCGACCACCGGCGAGTCCGCGGTCCAGACGATGATGACCGCGCATCCCGAGATCAACCTGATCGCCGCTTCGGATCAGGGCATCGAGGGCGCCGCCGCCGCGAGCTCCGCCGCCAAGGCGGTGCTGGTCGGATTCGGCGCCTCGCAGGCGGGCATCAACGGCGTCAAGTCGGGCCGCTGGTACGGCACGGTCGCCCAGGATCCGGCGACCGAGGGCAAGGACGGCGTTTACACGCTCGTCAACGCGATCCGCAACAAGAAGAACTACCCGGGCAGCAACCCGCTGAACTCGCTGCCGAACAAGGGTGTCGTCACGAAGAGGGACGCCAGCCAGTTCAAGGGTGAATGGGCGGGCTAGAAGCCCCCGCATCAGGGAGCTCGGCGGGCCCGGTGCTCGTCGAGCTCCAGGATGTCTCCAAGCACTTTGGTGGTGTGCAGGCGCTGGAGGCGATCTCGCTCGAGGTCGCCTCGGGCGCCGTGCACGCGCTCGTCGGTGAGAACGGCGCCGGCAAGTCGACGGTCGCCAAGATCATCGCCGGGGCGATCCACCACGACAGCGGCCGGCTGCTGATCGACGGCGAGGAGGTCTCGCTGCACTCGCCGCGCGAGGGGCTCAGCCGCGGCATCGCGATGATGGCCCAGGAGCTGCTCGTCGTCCCGCAGCTGACCGTCGCCCAGAACGTGTTCCTCGGCGTCGAGCCGCGCAGCGCCGGCTGGGTCAGCCGGCGCTCACTGCGCCTGCGCTATGAGCAGCTCGCCGCGCAGGTCGGCTTCAGGCTGCCCGCCGACCGGCTGGTCGGCGGTCTGCGCGTGGCCGAGCAGCAGCAGGTCGAGATCATGCGAGCGCTCGCGCGCGATGCCCGCATGATCGTGATGGATGAGCCCTCGGCGGCGCTCTCGGGCGTCGACGTCGAGCGGCTGCACGAGATCATCCGCTCGCTCGTCGCCCAGGGCAGGACGGTGCTGCTGGTCTCGCACTTCCTGCGCGAGGTGCTCGAGCTGGCCGACACGGTGACGGTGATGCGGGACGGCAGGATCGTCCGCACCGCGGCCGCCGCGCAGGAGTCAGAGTCGTCGCTGATCCAGGGCATGCTGGGACGGCCGCTCAACGCCGTCTATCCCCCCAAGGCGGAGCGACCGGAGACGGCGCCGGTCGCGCTGGCGGTACGCGACCTGGACGCCCCGGGGGTCGACGGTGTCTCCCTGGAGCTGCGCCAAGGCGAGATCCTGGGGCTCGCGGGCCTCGTCGGCGCGGGGCGCACCGAGCTGGCCCAGGCGATCTTCGGCGCGAACAAGCGTCTCGGCGGTGCCGTCGACCTCGCCGGCGAGCCGCTGCCCGGAACCGGCCCCCTGACCAGCCTGCGGCGCGGTCTGGCGATGGTGCCCGAGTCCCGCCGCGACCTCGGCCTGCTGTTCAGCCGATCGGCTGTCGAGAACGTCTCGCTCTCGAGCCTGCCCGCCCACAGCAGGCTCGGGTGGGTCGACCGGCGCTCGGAGCGCACCGCCGCCAGGGAGCTGCTGACGCGCGTCTCGCTCACGCGCGCCACCGGCGAGTCGATCGTCGGCACGCTGTCCGGCGGCAACCAGCAGAAGGTGCTGTTTGCGCGGATGCTCATGTGCCGGCCCAAGGTGCTGATCGCCGACGAGCCGACGCGTGGCGTCGACGTCGGCGCCAAGCGCGCGATCTATGACCTGATCGTCGCGCTCGCGGAGCAGGGGACGGCTGTGCTGCTGATCTCCTCCGAGATGGAGGAGGTGCTCGGCCTCGCCCAGCGCGTGTTGGTGATGCGCCGCGGGCGCGTCGTCAAGGAGTTGTCCAGCGAGGAGATGAGCGAGTCGGCGATCCTCGCCGCGGCGTTCTCAGAAACCACAATCACGGAGGAAGCGGCATGAGCGCCGATCAACAGACGGTCCCGGCGGCTCAGGCCTCGACACTCTCGACACGCGTGCCGTGGCGCAGCGCCGGGATCCTGCTCCCGTTCATCGTGCTGTTCGTCGCGCTCTCGATCGGCTCCGGACCGTTCCTGAGCAAGACCAACCTGCTGAACATCCTCGACCAGCAGGCCGCTACGCTCGTGATCGCCGCGGCCGGAACCTTCGTGCTGATCTCGGGCGGCATCGACCTCTCCGTCGGCGCGGTCTACGGGCTCGCGTCGGTGGTCTTCGGCGAGCTGGCCGCGCACGGCTGGAACCCGACGCTCGCGATCATCGCGGGCGTGCTCTCGGGCGTCGCGGTCGGACTCGTCAACGGCGTCGTGTCGACGTTCTTCAAGATCAACTCGCTGATCGCGACGCTGGCGATGTCATTCGTCGTCGCCGGTGTGGCATCGCTGGTCACGGCGGGCAACCTCGTGCTCGTCAGCAACCAGGCTGCCGCCGACATCTCGAGGTCG
Source organism: Conexibacteraceae bacterium (assembly GCA_009785395.1). The sequence goes on along the minus strand of WQWK01000018.1, from coordinate 6,005 downwards.
GTGTTCCTGGGGGTCAACATGTCCACCTGGGTGATGGTGATCGTGGTCGTGATCCTCGGGCTCGTCCTCGCCCGCACGACCTACGGCCGCTACGTCTACGCCGCCGGAGGCAACGCCGAGGCCGCGCGCTTCGCCGGCGTGCGCGTGAACTACGTGCGGATCGTCGCCTTCGCGCTCAGCGGCGCCGCCGCCGCGCTGGGCGGCATCCTCGACTCCGCGCGCGTGCTCGAGGGCAACTCGACCAACAACACGACCCTGACCTTCACGGTAGTGGCCGGAATCGTCGTCGGCGGCACCAGCATCCTCGGCGGCGAGGGCGCCGTCTGGCGCACCGTCGTCGGCGTGCTGCTGATCGCGCTGATCGGCAACGGCTACGGGCTGCTGAGCCTCAACCCGCTGTACGAGCAGATCACGCTCGGCGCGATCATGCTGCTCGCCGTCGGGCTCGACGCCTGGTCACGTCAGATCCGGCGCTGACTCAGTTGTCGCCTGCGTCGCGGCCGCCGTTACGGCGGCGGTACGGCGAGCGCGAGGGCGGGCCGACCTCGCCGTCGAAGAAGTACTGGACCTTGTCGATCAGCGCGGCCGTGTCCGAGAGCGGCGGGATCGGCTCGCCGAAGGCGACCTCGACCCGGTGGCGGTGCGAGCGCAGGCGGCCGCGCAGGCGCTTGGGCCAGACCTGGCCCGGGGGCATCGCCGCGGCGGTGCCGGTCACGCGGATCGGCACGATCGTCAGGTTGTGGTGCGACGCGAGCACCGCTGCGCCGCGGCGCACGCGGCGGTCGGCGCCGGCGTCGTGCTTGCGGGTGCCCTCCGGGTACAGCAGCAGGTTCCAGCCGTCGTCGAGCAGGGTGTCGAGATGGCTGGCGCCGTTGGTGGTGCCGCCGCCCTTGCGCTCGACCGGCACGGTGTTGAAGAGCAGCGCCACCAGCGAGGCGATCAGGCGGCTGCGGTAGAAGTAGTCGGCGGCGGCCGCGACCGCGGTGCGCTTGCGCAGCTTGCGCGGCAGCGCCGAGAGGATCACCGGCGTGTCCATGTGGCTCGCGTGGTTGGCGACGAGGATCACCGGCTGCTTGACCTGGGCGAGCTTCTCGAACCCGGTCGCGCGTCGCGCGGCGTAGTGGTTGAGGATCGGGTTCATCACGAACTGCATGAAGCGCTCGCGCAGCCAGCGGGCCGGCGCCGACCGCGCCCACGGGATGTCCAGCTGCGCCACGGAGTCGCGCAGCTCGCGTGCGCGCTCGGGTGCCTGCTGCGCAACCTCGCGCGCGGCGGCGATCACCCGCTCCTGGCCCTCGCGCGCGGCCTCGACGGTGGCGTCGCGGACGCGTTCCTTTAGCTGCGACTCGGCGGGCCTACGACGGCGAAGATGCACGTTCTTGGTACCCCCGGAGGTGCTCGCTGTTACAGCTCAGCGAAACGCGCGCGGCACGCTCACCAGCTCCGGATCGCTGCCCTCGAGCGCCATCCAGGCCGCGCGGAAGCCGTGCCCGCCGGCGCTCTCCATCGCCCCGGCACGATTCTCCATCTGGCTGATCATCGGCGACCCCGCCGGCGGGCGGATCACGCACACGGCCGGTCTGTTCTCAGGGTCGCGAGACTGCCGCGCGAGCTCGCCGATCAGTGCGTCGTAACGCGCCGAGCGGGTCCGGCGCAGCTCGACCAGCTCGGGGTTGAACTTGACCAGGTAGCGGTCGGTGAGGTTCGCGACGCCCGTGGATAGCGGGGTATGGGCAACTCCGTGGGGCCGTGTCTGCAGCACGAGCATGTCGGTCGCGGTCCGGCGGGGAACGGTGACCGGCACCGCCTCGGCCAGGGTCGCGTCGAACAGCAGCCGCCCGCGGAACGGCACCGGAGCTCCGGCCAGCCACGGCAGCCGTGCCGAGGCGAGCATCGCCGTGCGGATCTCCCTGTCGTCGCGGAGGTCGGTGAGATCGACGGCCTGCGCCTCCTTGACGTCGGTCGCGGTGCAGTGCAGCTTGATCGCGCTCTCCAGGATGCGCTCGGTGTGCAGCGGGCGCTGGGTGCGCCAGACCTCGTTGACGACGTAGTCCATGTTGAACAGCGCCGCCCGGCCGAGCAGCACCCGGCGCAGGTTGATGAAGCGCGGGTTGCCGAAGCCGTGCTGATACAGGCCGGTCAGATACGTGGCCTGCCCGGCGATCAGGAAGGCGGCGTTGAAGGCGCCGGCCGATGCGCCGTGGACCTCGTCGAAGGCGTTGGTGAGGCCGAGCTGCTCGATCGCGGCGGTCATCCCCGCGGAGACCACCCCGCGCATGCCGCCGCCCTCGATCACGAGCGCGACCCGGCGGCCGTCCGTGCGCCGGCCCGGGAGCGAGCCCTGCTCGCGGCGCCTGAGGATCAGCGCGACCACGGGGTGGTCGCGCTGATCCTCAGTCATCTTGGCGGTCGCCTGCAGCAGTGGGTCGGCGCTGAAGCGCCGAAGGCTCGAGAGTCGCATGGGTGATCTCCTCCAGGCCAGCCTAATGCTCTACAGCCACCCGACGCTCTACAGCCAGCCGAGCCCGACGCCGAAGACGAGGATCAGGATCGCGTTGACCGCGGCCAGGCCGCCCACGAGCGTAAAGCGCTTCACGGCGTCGGCGTCATACACCCAGGCCGCGTACATGTAGAACCACAGGTAACCGAAGATCACGATCACCGGCAGCGAGTCCACACCCCAAAACCAGTAATGCCAGTGGAAGCTGCCGGTGGCGTGCAGGAACACCTCGATGGCGACGCTGAGCAGTGACATCCCGAGCGCCAGTGCAAAGCGGTTCGGCAGCCCGAGGATCTTCGCCCTGCGGTCGGCTGGGAGGAACTTCGCGAACACGATGCCCGCGACGGCGAACATGAACATCGTCTCGACATTGAGGCCGACGGTGAACTGGTAGGCGGTGCGCCCGGTCTCGGTCCACAGCGCGGCGGTGTGCGTCCAGTGCAGGATCAGCGCGTTGACGATCTCGTTGAAGCCGTCCGCCATCCAGACCGCGAGCCCGGCCGCCACCATGTCCCAGCGGCCGCGCTCCACCTCCTGCGCGTACACGTAGAAGACGAACGCGAGCAGCGGGATCGCGTACCACTCGAACAGGTGTGGGTTGCGCACCTGCTTGAGCGCCTCGACGGTGAAGTCCGTGAGCGTCGCCAGTGTCAGTGCATGCATGCCGCGGCCACACTACTGTGCCGTCCCGTGCGAGGAGCGAGCGAGCAGTGGCCGTGGATCTGACCAACTGGGCGGGCAACTACCGATACGGCGCGGGCGTCGTGCACCACCCGGAGACACTCGACGAACTGCGCCGCCTTGCCTGCACGCGCCCTTCACTGCAGGTGCTCGCCACGCGCCACAGCTTCAGCGCGATCGGTGACGCCGAGGAGCTGGTGGCGTCGGACCGGCTAGCCGGGGCGGGCGAGATCACGATCGATCGCGATGCGATGACGGTCGCGGTCGGTCCCGCGGTGACCTACGCGCAGCTCGCCGACGCTCTGGAGGGCGATGCTGCGCCGGGCGAGGCGCTGGCGCTGGCGAACATGGCATCGCTGCCGCACATCTCGGTGATCGGGGCGGTCGCGACCGGCACACACGGCTCCGGCGATGCGCTCGGGAATCTGGCGACCGCGGTTCGTGGGATGCGGTTCGTGACGAGCGCGGGTGAGGTGGTGGACATCGACGCGGGCGATCCGCGCTTCCCGGGGGCGGTTGTGCACCTCGGGGCGCTGGGAATCGTGGTGCGGGCGACGCTCGCGGTCGAGCCCTCGTACAGGCTGAGCCAGCGCGTGTACGAGGGCATGGACTGGGATCAGCTGGCCGAGCACCTCGACGAGGTCACCACCGCGGGGCGGAGCGTCAGCGTCTTCCACGCCTTCGGCGAGCGCGTCCGCGAGGTCTGGGTGAAGGGCGACCCGGTAGCGCCGGCCCGGCCAAGTCTGTTCGGGGCGAGGGCGGCGACCGGGCCGCGGAATCCGGTGCCCGGGGCCGACCCGGCGTTCTGCACCGAGCAGCTCGGTGAGCCCGGGCCGTGGTGTGAGCGGCTGCCGCACTTCCGGGCGGGCTTCGCGCCGAGCGCCGGCGAGGAGATCCAGTCGGAGTGGTTCGTCGCGCAGGATGACGGTCTCGCCGCGATCAGCGCGCTGCGTTCCGAGCTCGGAGCGCGGATTCGCCCGCTGCTGTACATCTCCGAGATGCGGACGATCGCCGCCGACGAGCTGTGGCTGAGCCCTCACCACCGGCGAGACTCGATCGCGCTGCACTTCACGTGGCGCCGGGAGCCCGAGGCCGTGCGCGCGATCGTGGCCGAGGTCGAGCGTGTACTGGCCGGCTTCTCGGCCCGACCGCACTGGGGCAAGGTCTTCAGCGTCACGGGCGAAGCTTTGCGCGTGCAGTACCCGAGGCTGCCCGACTTCCTCGCCCTGCGCCGCGAGCTCGCCCCGCGCGGCGTCTTCACGAACGCGTGGTTGTCGGAGACGCTGGGGCTCGCGGGCTGCGACTCGGGCTCCGGCTCGGACGCGGGCTCCGGCTAATGGTTCATGTCCACGGCGTAGACATTCTTGGGCTCGAGCGTCACCGTGAGGCGCTGGTCGCCGGGACTGTCATACGCGGTCAGGTCGGCGCCGTACTTGGCCCCGAGCTTCTGGGCGAAGCTGTTGTCCGGATCGGGCTCGGTCCTGGCGGTCCCGCGGACCTCCAGGTAGCGCATCGGATCAGCTGGGTCGGGAATCAGCAGGTTCACCTGCGGGCGCTTGAGCAGGTTCTTGGTCTTCAGCCGCGTGGTGTTCAGCGACGTCTTCAGCTCGCCGCCGTCGTGCAGGAACCAGATCAGCGTCGATTGCGGGAAGCCGTCCGCGCCGATCGTCGTCAGCGATGCGATCGGGGCTTCGAGCAGGGCATGGTGTGAATCGGGAAAGGTGGTCATTCCCGAATCCTCCCGCAAAGAATGTCGCGTCCCGCGAAAATATCGTTCATGACCACGGCTTCCACATCAGACGGAGTACCGCAGCGCTTCTCGACCGCCGATGTCCCAGACCTACCGGGCAGGCGCGTGATCGTGACCGGCGCCAACAGCGGCATCGGCCTCGTGACCGCGCAGATACTCGCCTCCGCCGGAGCGGACGTGACGCTCGCGGTCCGCAACACCGAGAAGGGCGCCGCGGCCGCGGCCGGGATGCCCGGCCAGCCGGAGGTGCGCGAGCTGGACCTGGCGAACCTCGCGTCCGTGCGTGAGTTCGCGGCCGCCTGGGAGGGGGATATCGACCTGCTGATCAACAACGCCGGCGTGATGATCCCGCCACTCGGGCGCACCGCCGACGGGTTCGAGCTCCAGCTCGGGACAAACCACCTCGGACCGTTCGCGCTCACGAGCCTGCTGCTTCCGCACGTGCGCGGTCGTGTCGTCACCGTCTCCTCCGGCCTGCACCGCATCGGCCGGATCGACTTCGACGACCTCAACTGGGAGCGCAGGCGCTACCGGCGCTGGGGCGCCTACGGGCAGTCGAAGCTCGCGAACCTGCTGTTCACCGGCGAGCTGCAGCGCCGGCTCACCGCCGCGGGCTCGCCGGTGCTGTCGGTCGCAGCGCACCCTGGTTACGCCGCCACCAACCTGCAGTCGCACTCGGAGAGCGGCTTGTGGGAGTTGATGGTGGGCAGGATCGGCAACGGCCTGGTCGCCCAGAACGCCCGCGGCGGCGCCCTGCCGACACTGTTCGCCGCCGTCGCACCGATCCCCGGCGACAGCTTCGCGGGTCCGGGCGGCTTCCAGGAACTGCGCGGCGCGCCCCAGCTGGTCGGCCGCAGCGCCCGTGCCCGCGACACCGAGACGGCGCGCAGGCTGTGGGAGGTCAGCGAGGAGCTGACGGGGACGCGGTTTCCGCTTTGACGCGGATCCGCACCGTCACCCGCGGTCAGCGCGGGCCCGCGACGCGGATCAGGCGGCGGCCTGCGGCGGGAACTTGTAAAGCCCGAACACGGCCCCCTGCGGGTCGCGCATGACCGCAAAGCGCCCCATGTTCCC